>DKLE01000213.1:15089-20860 GCA_002455605.1 Firmicutes bacterium UBA6648 | reverse complement strand
TGCCCTTTATCTTGCCTTTCATATATACTCCCTTCTTTTTATCTACTTTTCCATAGCTTATGCATATAAAAGTGACAGTCAAAACGCCTTAAACTTTGGGTCAATATTTTAGTGGGTAAACTTTAATAACGAAAGTAAAAAATGGTTTTGAATCTGCCACAGATACAACAATAAAGTATAATTAGAAACTGAAGATAAACAAAATGGTAAATTTTAAAAAATATTGTTTATCTTCGTGTAATAAAACTATGTTAAAATATTTTTAAATTATAGATAAAGGTGGTGTATCTGTTGACTTCAAACTTTTGGGCACGGCTCTATGTGAAGGTCTGTTCTAAAATGGGAAAAAGTGCCTTGGCATTCATGCTGTCGCTTCTCATATTCATCATTTTGTTTTTAACAATGAGCATTTTTGCCATCGCTATATTGTTCATGCTGAAATATGGCCTCATTCATGGAATGATTGAACCTACAATCTTTGGCCCCATAATCTTTTTAATTTTAAGCAGTGCGGTGGTAGGTACAACCTTAACCGCGCTTTTCAGCCGCATCCCCCTGAAACCCATCCGCCGGGTGGTACAAGCCTGTAATAAAGTAGCAGACGGTGATTTCAGCGTGAGGCTCCCCGTTTCCGCAATTGAAGAATTTAATATTTTCGCCCGAAGCTTTAACCGCATGACCGAAGAACTGGGCAGCCTTGAAATGCTTCGTTCGGATTTCGTTAATAATTTTTCTCATGAATTTAAAACACCTATCGTTTCCTTGCGAGGGTTCGCTAAAATATTAAAAAACCCCCATCTATCGGAGGAAGAACGCAATGAATATTTGGATATTATGATAAGTGAATCGGATCGGTTAACGGAGCTTGCAACAAACGTGCTGACACTTACAGCAATAGAAAATCTGAATATTATCTCCTCAAAAACTGAATTTGATTTGTCGGAACAGGTCCGTAGAAGTGTATTAATCCTTGAGTCCAAGTGGGCTGATAAAAATTTGGAAATGATTATTGATCTGGAAGATATCACCTATCTGGGAAATGACGATCTTTTAAGCCAAGTCTGGATTAATCTCATCGACAATGCCATCAAATTTTCCCCCAACAACGGCAAAATTAAAATTAAACTGAAGAGTCATGAGAAAGGCATAGCTTTTAAGATAATGGATAACGGTTACGGAATGAGCGAAGAAAGCCAGAAGCACGTTTTTGATAAATTCTATCAAGGGGATCAATCCCATTCAACTGACGGAAATGGACTGGGATTAGCCATTGTAAATAAAATAGTAAAGCTTCATGATGGTGAGATACTTATAGACAGTGAAGTTGGCGTGGGAACTTCATTCACAGTAACCCTTCCCCAATAACAAAATCTACATGCTTATAAAAGATACCGTGCAGCAATTCTGCACGGTATCTTTTTGCATAAGCTTTATATGAATTTAATAATCAGCAGTTCTATTTTTACCGATTACAAATTAGCCGGTGTTGTTCCTACCCCTGTCGATAAATTATAATTCTCTACCGCCAGGTTATATGTAAGCAGTGCATTTGCCTGGGCAAGCTTTGCATTGTTTAAGGCAAGCTTTGTCTGCTGAACCTCGGAGCTGGTCACCATTCCCAGATTATATTTGCGGGTTACCGTATTGAGAGCATCCTCTGCACTTTTCAATGTCTTCTTTCCTGTCTGAATGGAATTGTAAGCATCCATCACGGCATCATATTTGGCTCGAACATCCAGCTCAATATTGGTAGGCATATTTTGATTGGCAATTTCTGCATTTAAAAGCTGGGTTTTAGCACTGATATATTTTGAGGAACTGGAAGGATAAGCTTTATAGCTGTTAAAATTCAGCTGCAAAATATTTACGTTGTAAGCAGCCTCTTTTATTTCATTCCGATTCTTTAGGGCGGAGGCAACCCCATCAGACAGACTGGTTTCAGGTAATTCTATCTCTTGAATTTGATCCGTTAAAATTACCTCCTGAGAAATATCATATCCCAGGTATGAATTAAAGCTCAGCTTCAATTGTTCCAAGCTGTTTTCGGTTGCTTCAAGCTGGGTTTCTGCGGCCTTTACTTCTTTTTCTGCATTTTCCACTTCACTTTTGGCGGCAGAACCTACCTGAAATTTTCTTTTGGTGGTTTCAAAATAGCTTTTTTTAAGCTCCAGACTCTCCTTTGAAATTTCTACCTGTGTCTCCGTATTCTTCAGCGTATAATACTTCTGAAAGGCCTCTTGCCTCATTGCATTTATTCGGGCCTCATTGTTGGCCTCAAGCATAGCATTGGCAAAAGTTCTTCTGGCCTGGGCAACCACTTTATTGGAAGAATCAAATCCTGAAATAACTGCATCGGACTTCTCTAGCTTACTTAAAGTACTTGCGGTCTCACTATAACCCTTAGCTACGCTTTGATCACTCTGTTTTTTTAACTTAATCACTTCCATGGTCTTACTGTTTTCCAATTGCTTATACACGCCGTCCAAGGACAAGCTTATTTTCTCCAGCCTCACCGCGGAGTCAGTGGTCTGTTCTCCTGCGCTTTCTGCAACAGTCTCTGTTGTTTTGTTATCTGCTGTGCTTTCTGACGTATCCCCAAAGGACATCATAGGAAGTGCCATGGCTGAGACCATGCATATTGATAATATCCACATAATATATTTCTTCTTCATTAACTGTCTCCCTTGCTTCTTGTATTTTAATAAAGAGCAAAATTTTGCCCCTATGCATTTTCATTTACAATTGCTATTTTATAGCAGAAAGATTAACTGAACATAAATTTTTTAAAAGTTTATATTCACTTAACCTTTTTATTTTATTATGATTGGGAACAATTACGATGAATCTATTTGTAATTCCATTATTTTAAGGTAAAATTATAATTAACAGGAGGTAGTGCCATGTTTCGCATATTAATAGTTGAAGACGATATCAACACAAAAAAATTAATGAAAGCTGTTTTGTCTGCAAATGGTTATATCACCTTTACTGCCTCTGATGGAGTTGAAGCATTGAAAGTTTTAGATTCCGAGCATATTGACTTAATTTTACTGGATGTTATGATGCCCAATATGGACGGTTATGAACTGACAGAAGAATTGAGAACTTCCGGATACCAGCTGCCTATCTTAATGGTTACAGCCAAGCAGCTTCCCGCCGATAAGAAAAAAGGCTTTATAGTGGGTACAGACGACTACATGACCAAGCCGGTTGATGAAGAAGAGATGCTTCTCCGCATTAAAGCGCTTTTAAGACGGGCACAGATCGTTAATGATCATAAGCTTACAATCGGAGATGTGGTTTTGGATTATGATTCTTTAACCGTATCCCGGGGAAACGAAAGACAGACATTAC
The DNA here is from genome assembly GCA_002455605.1 of Firmicutes bacterium UBA6648. Lineage (GTDB taxonomy): Bacteria > Bacillota > Clostridia > Peptostreptococcales > Anaerovoracaceae > Aminipila. The sequence goes on along the minus strand of DKLE01000213.1, from coordinate 17,506 downwards.
CTCAAAAAGAATTTTATCTGTTGTATAAATTATTGGCTTATCCTAATAAAATATTTACTCGAATTCAGCTTATGGATGAAATATGGGGAATGGAGTCAGAATCCACAGACTATACAGTCAATGTACACATAAATCGTTTAAGGAAACGATTTGAAAAATACCCTGAATTTACCATAGAAACAGTGCGGGGACTGGGTTATAAAGCTATAAAAAATATTTAAGCTACAATTTGCAGTTTAAAGAATTTCCCGCTCTACGGAAACTACATCTGCTTCTGTGTTGTCCTCAATAAAATTCAGTACATTATCTAATATACTGTTAGCATGTGCCGTTTCATCTGTTACACAGGATATACCGATAACGATTGCTTGATGCATATCCTGCTTATCCACCTCTGCAATTGAAATATTAAACTTGTTTCCTGCTTTTGCACAAATACTTTTCACCACCATGCGTTTTTCCTTTAAGGAATGTACCCAGGGTGCATGCAATTCGATCATCATGGTTCCTATAATCATCTAGTAATATCCTCCGTTTATTTGATTATATTATATGCGGCTGTTTACAATTCTATCATAGATTACCCGATACATTAAATAAAAAACGGCTTTGTGTAAAGCCGTTTTTATAAAAATAGTGGAGACCTTCTCTTATAATCTCATTTCTTAATAATGATGCCAATATCATTTCTATACTGCATTCCATCGAAACTGATCCTTTTTACATTGTCAAAGGCTTTGGTTCTCGCTTCATCATGCGTATCTGCTAAAGCTGCAACGCCCAGAACACGTCCTCCGTCAGTAACGATTTCCTGTCCGGTCATATCTCCAAATTTCGTTCCTGCATGGAAAACCATTATATCCTTATCCACTCTGTTAAGTCCGTGAATGCTCTTTCCCTTTTCGTAAGCGCCCGGATATCCTCCTGAAGCTAAAACAACACAGACTGCTTTTTTTTCGCTCCATTTTATGTTTACATCATCTAATTTATTGTCAATCACTGCGCTAAATATGTCTAATAAATCGGTTTCCAGTCGAAGCAATACAGATTGAGTTTCCGGATCACCAAAGCGATTATTAAATTCAATAACCTTAGGGCCTTCTTCACCAATCATCAGACCGATAAATAAAACTCCCTTAAAATCCAAGCCATCCTTTTGAAAACCTTCCAGGGTGGGTTTTAAAATCTCTTTCTGAATCCTCTCTTCCAGATCTCCGTTAAAAACCAGGCTTGGTGAATAAGTACCCATTCCCCCGGTATTCGGCCCTTTATCTCCGACAAAAATTCGTTTATAATCCTGTGCCGATTCCATGGGAATGATGGTATGTTCATCTACAAAGCACAGCATAGAGGCTTCAATGCCCGTCAGGTATTCCTCTACGACGATTTTGTCCCCCGCAGAGCCGAATATTTTATCTTCCATCATTTCTTCAATAGCTTTTACTGCATCTTCTTTGGTCTCCGCTATTACTACACCTTTTCCCGCAGCAAGTCCATCTGCTTTAATGACCATGGGATACCCATATATGCCTACTGCGTCCAGAAGCTCTTGTTTATCTGTAAACTCTTTATATCCTGCCGTAGGAATATTATGTCTGGCAAGAAAGGACTTGGTGAAGGCCTTACTGGCCTCCAGCTGAGCGCATTTCTTATTGGGACCAAATGCTTTCACGCCTGCTTTTTCTAACTCATCCACAATCCCCATTGCCAAAGGTACTTCCGGCCCTATTACAGCCAAATCGATCTGTGACTCACTTGCAAATCTACAGATTTCATCCACGTCCTCCGCTTTTATGGGAACACATGCTGCAATTTCTGAAATTCCGGCATTTCCCGGTGCACAATAGAGTTTGTCTATTTTAGGACTTTGCGCCAGCTTCCACGCAATCGCATGTTCGCGGCCGCCCCCTCCCACAATTAATACCTTCATAATCAAAACCTTTCATAAAAATATAACCTAATTAATGTGAAAATAAAATGGTTTCCTTAGTGCTTGAAGTGACGAACCCCTGTAAACACCATGGCAATACCCAGTTCATTGGCTTTTTTAATGGATTCCTCATCTCTCACGGAACCGCCCGGCTGAATGATAGCTGTTATCCCGGCAGCGGCAGCAGCTGTTACACAATCGTCAAAAGGAAAGAAAGCATCAGATGCCAATACGGAATCCTGCAGCGGAACATTGGACTGTCTTATGGCATTCTGAACCGCCCATATTCGATTTACCTGTCCGGGACCTATTCCGATGGTCTTGCCGTCTTTAGCTATAACAATACCGTTGGATTTAATATGTTTAACCGTTTTCATGGCCAGCTTCATATCCTCCATCTCCCTTTCTGTAGGGATTCTGTCGGTCACAATCTTCATTTCCTCTTCCTTAAATAAAACTTCATCCGTATCCTGCACCAGCAATCCGC
>DKLE01000213.1:0-15023 GCA_002455605.1 Firmicutes bacterium UBA6648 | reverse complement strand
TGACACCTTTTTTATATCTATTTGACCATCGGCCTTTTGCAGAATGTTTTCAAGCTTCAGCAGGCGTACATTTTTCTTCTGAGTTAAGATTTCCAAAGCTTCTTCTGTGAAATCAGGAGCAATAATGATTTCAAGAAAAATAGAGCTCATTTCTTTCGCTGTATCTGCGTCAACTATCCTGTTGGCCGCTACAATTCCTCCAAAAATGGAAGTGGGATCACATTCATAAGCTTTTGTGTAAGCAGAAAGAAGATCGAAGCCGGTACCCACACCACACGGATTCGCATGTTTTACAGCAACCACAGCAGGCTCTTCAAATTCTTTAAGAGTGGCCAGTGCTCCTTCCGTATCATTAATATTATTGAAAGATAATTCCTTTCCGTGAAGCTGGATGGCATTTGCCAGGCTGCCTGCAGGCGCTGTTATTTCTTTATAATAGCAGGCCTTTTGATGAGGATTTTCCCCGTATCTTAAATCCTGCACTTTTTCATAAGTAATTGTCAGATTATCCGGAAGCTCCCCATGGATCTGCTTTCTTAAATAATCGGCTATGGTGGCATCGTAGGCCGCCGTATGCTGGAATACTTTTAAAGCCAACTTATACTTCGTGTCCTGAGAAACGCTGTTCTTTTCTCTTAACTCTTCAACAACAGTTCCATAATCTGCCGGATCACAAATAACCACCACATCCCGGTGATTCTTTGCGGCTGAACGAAGCATGGTCGGTCCGCCAATATCAATATTTTCAATAGCCTCCTCCATGCTCACACCCGGTTTTAAAATAGTTTCTTTGAAAGGATATAGATTTATCGCAACAATATCGATGGTTTCTATTTTTAATTCTTGGAGTTGTTTCATATGCTCCGGCTTTTCTCTCCTTGCAAGAATTCCTCCGTGAACTGCCGGGTGAAGAGTCTTGACTCTGCCGTCCAGACATTCAGGAAAGCCCGTAACATCAGAAATCCCCTTCACTTTTATCCCATTGTCCGCTAAACGCTGGTGCGTACCGCCCGTAGATATAATCTCCACTCCCAGCTCTGATAATGCTTTAGCAAAATCCACTACACCTTTCTTGTCAGAAACACTTATTAATGCTCTCATTTTTTATCCTCCAAATATGTCCATCAAAAACTATTCTGCTTTATTATTGTTAAAGCTCCCTATAACTTTATTGATTGCGTCAGTCAAAATCTCATGCTCCACCTTAAGCACTCGTTCCGCCAACTGCTCAGGAGTGTCTCCTTCCAGAACCGGCACCTGTTTTTGCATGATAATGGGTCCTGTATCCACCCCTTCATCTACAAAATGAACCGTAGCTCCACTGACTTTTTCTCCCGCAGCAAGGACTGCTTTGTGTACATGCTGTCCATAAAAGCCTTTTCCGCAAAATTTAGGAATCAGCGAGGGATGAATGTTAATAATCCGCCCTTTATACGCATGTACCAGTTCCGATTCCAGAACACTCATATAGCCTGCCAATACAACCAAATCCGTTCTTTGTTCCTGCAATGCAGCGATTATCGCTTTCGTTCTCATTGACATGGCGGGATACTGCTTTTTATCAATAACAATGGTTTTAATCCCATGTTTTATTCCTCTCTTTATGGCAAATGCTTCGGGATTACTGGAAATAATGCACGCGAGCTCTGCTTCTTTTATTCTGCCGGCTTCTATGGAATCAATAACCGCCTGCAAATTCGTTCCTCCGCCGGATACTAATACAGCGATCCTCAGCATAAGGTCACACCGGACCCTTCAACAATCTCTCCGATTACATAAGCCTTTTCACCGGACTCTTTCAGAGTGGCCAGTACTTCTTCTGCACATTCCGCAGATACCACCATCATCATTCCAACCCCCATATTGTAGGTTGAAAACATATCCGTCTGTTCCACATTACCGCACTTTTCAATGTAATTAAAGATGGCTGGAATATTCCACGACCCAAGATTAATGTTTACCCCAAGCCCTTCCGGAATAATCCGAGGAATATTTTCAAAAAATCCGCCTCCTGTAATGTGAATAATTCCATTTATCTGATGCTTGCTTAAAACAGCTTCACAAGCATTGGCATATATCTTTGTGGGTGTCAGCAGAGCTTCTCCCAAAGTCATTCCCAGTTCTTCCACATAATCTGTAACTTTCATATTCATTTTTTCAAAGAATACTTTTCTTACAAGAGAATAACCGTTGCTGTGAATACCGCTGGAAGGAATACCGATTATTTTATTTCCTTCTTTAATATTGTCGCCGGTGATCATTTTATTTTTATCCACCACTCCCACAGAAAAGCCAGCCATATCATATTCACCGTCTTGATAAAAATCAGGCATTTCTGCCGTCTCACCGCCTACCAGTGCACTTCCACTTTGACAGCAGCCCTCTGCTATTCCCTTTACAATTTCTGCAATTTTCTCTGCCTTTACCTTTCCCGTAGCAATATAGTCCAAAAAGAATAATGGTTTAGCCCCTTGGCACAGCACATCATTCACACACATAGCTACACAATCAATGCCTACGGTATCATGCTTATCCATCAGAAAAGCAATTTTCAGTTTTGTACCGACTCCGTCTGTCCCCGATACCAAAACAGGCTCTGTCATTTCAGAAGTATCCAGCTTAAATAAGCTCCCGAAGCCTCCCAAGCCTGTCAATACATTTTGATTAAAGGTCTTCTTTACATGGGGTTTCATTAAATCTACGGCTCTTTCGCCTTCTTTTGTATCTACTCCGGCATCTTTATAAGTTAATTTGCTATCCATAAATTCCTCCATTAATCCTCAAATTCCATGTCCAGTTCAGGCAGCTCCATAGGGTAATCTCCGGTAAAGCAAGCCGTGCAAATGGTATCCTTTCCCAACCCAATGGCTTCAAGCATTCCTTCCACACTTAAATAGCCCAGGGAATCTGCACCCATTCTGTTTTGAATCTCTTCAATCGTATGAGTAGCGGCTATAAGCTTGTTTTTATCCGGTGTGTCTATTCCGAAAAAACAAGGATCCGTTACAGGCGGTGAAGCCACTCGGACGTGTACCTCCTTGGCTCCCGCATCTTTAAGCATCTTAACAATCTTAGCGCTTGTTGTTCCCCGCACAATGGAATCATCAATCATAATGACCCGTTTTCCATAAACATTTTCCTTTAAAACGTTAAGCTTTAATCGTACACTTAATTCTCTCATTCTCTGATCCGGCTGTATGAAGGTTCTTCCCACATACCGGTTTTTAATGAATCCTTCTCCGTAAGGAATTCCTGACTCCTTGGCATATCCGATTGCAGCCACCGTCCCCGAATCCGGTACGGAAATCACAACATCTCCGTCTACCGGATGCTCCTTCGCAAGAATCTTTCCGCACAGATTTCTTGCTGTATATACATTTCTTTTGTCGATATCGCTGTCAGGTCTTGAAAAATATACATATTCAAAAGCACATGACGCTCTCCTGCGGCCTTTTTCATAAGTATAGGATTTAACTTCATTATTTTCGATGACAACCATTTCACCAGGCTCCACATCACGGATCATCTGTGCTCCAAGCAAAGAAAAAATACAGCTTTCTGAAGACAAAACAAATCCTTCTGCGGTTTTTCCCATACAAAGAGGTCTGATTCCGTTGGGATCACGGACACCAATCAGCTTGTTTCCGGAAGTGATAACCAAAGCATATGCCCCTTTTACTCTTTGAAGCGTCTGCGTTATGGCTTCTTCAATGCTGCTGTTTTTCAAGTGCTTAGCGATCAAGGCAGCTATTACTTCTGAATCTATCGATGTCTGAAAAATTACACCATTGTCCTGCATTTCTTCTCTCAGAATTCTGGCATTTACCAAATTGCCGTTATGGGCCAAGGCCAAGGCTCCGCCTTTATGGTATACCACCAAAGGCATAGCATTCAAAGCATGGCTTTCTCCCGCCGTACTATATCTGACATGACCAATTGCAATATCTCCTTGCAGCCTGTCCATGATTTCGTCATTGAAAATTTCTTGTACCAATCCCATATCTTTATAATACTGTATTTTTCCCCCAAGATTCACAGCAATTCCAGCACTTTCCTGACCTCTGTGCTGCAGAGAATGGAGCCCGAAATAAACGGATCGGGCATTATGCTTGCCTCCCGGCTCATAAACACCGACTACACCACACTCGTCATGAAATTTTTCATCTTCAAAAGTTCTTAATTCCTGGTTAATATCAATCATTAATCCTCTCCGGTTTCTAATTACTATTTAAACACTAACTCACAGGTCACAGAATTCTTCAAAAGCTTACTTCTGGATTCTGCTAAATACTTCCTGGTAAGTCTCTTCCACATTGCCCAGATCCCTTCTGAATCTATCCTTATCCATTTTTTCATTTGTATTTACATCCCAAAGCCTGCAAGTGTCCGGCGAAATTTCATCTGCTAAAATTACTTTTCCATCATATAGGCCAAATTCTATTTTAAAATCGATCAATTTCAATTCCCTTTCTAAGAAAAATTCTTTCAAAGCTTCATTGACCGCATAAGCATATTTTTTTACATCAGCAAGCTGTTCTTTCGTAGTTAATTCCAACGCTAAAATGTGATCATCATTGATCAGCGGATCGCCCAAGTCATCATTTTTATAGGAGAATTCAAGTACAGGTTTCTTGAAAAGTATACCCTCTTCCACCCCATATCTTTTAGAAAAGGAGCCTGCTGAAACATTTCTTATAATAACCTCCAGGGGAAGAATTTTTACTGCTTTAACCAAAGTCTCTCTTTCGCTTAACTGCTCAACCAAATGAGTTGGGATTCCTTTTTCCTCCAGCATTTTAAAGATAATATTGGCCATGGTATTATTAACAACACCTTTTCCTGCAATCTGCCCCTTCTTCAGTCCATTAAACGCCGTTGCGTCGTCTTTATAGTCCACGATAAAAAGCTTGGGATCTTCTGTCTTATAAACCTTCTTGGCTTTTCCTTCATAAAGCATTTCTAACTTTTCCATTTTTCCTTCCTCCTTAATTACTATTAAACGCTGCATCCAGTGCAATAATATCTTCTTCCATTTTAGTCTTATAAGCTTTTACTTTCTGTCTCAACTCCGGGTATTTAATGCTTAGCATCTGAATGGCCAGAAGACCGGCATTTTCGGCACCGTCAATAGCTACTGTAGCAACAGGTACTCCCTTCGGCATCTGAACTACGGATAAAAGAGAGTCCAATCCGTCCATAGTGCTGGATTTCATTGGGATACCTATAACAGGGAGGGGAGCTGTAGCAGCCAGAACTCCCGCAAGATGTGCCGCTTTTCCTGCCGCGGCTATGATCACTTCAATTCCTTTTTCTTCTGCAGTCTTTGCGAATTCTTCTGCAACTCTGGGCGTTCTGTGTGCCGAAATAATTCTTGTTTCATACTCTACACCAAATTCCTTTAATATATTTTCTGCTTTTTGCACCACTGGGTAGTCTGAATTGCTCCCCATTACAATTGCTACTTTCATTTAACTAATCCTCCTATTTAAAATAATTAACTCCGGATTCAAATATTTTCTGCTCTTTATTTCCTTCAACATTCTTGTATACATACTGCCCAATTCTTTCCGAGTGACCCATCTTTCCAAAAACCCTTCCGTCCGGGGAAGTGATGCCTTCAATGGCATAGGTGGAATAATTCGGATTGAACATAATGTCCATAGAAGGTTTCCCTTCAAAATCAACGTATTGGGTTGCAATCTGACCGTTTTCTATGAGGGATGCAATCATATCATCACCGGCAATAAACCTGCCCTCTCCATGTGAGACTGCAATCGTATGAATATCGCCTGTTTCCACTCCTGCAAGCCAAGGGGACTTATTGGAAGCAATCCTTGTATTCACTAAACAGGAAACGTGACGTCCGATTTTGTTATACGTAAGAGTCGGTGAATTTTCATCCATTTCCATGATCTTTCCATAAGGTACGAGCCCCAGCTTTATAAGTGCCTGGAAGCCGTTGCAAATGCCAAGCATCAGACCGTCTCTGTTTTCCAATAAATCTGTTACCGCATCTTTCACCCTCGGATTTCTGAACACTGCTGTAATAAATTTTGCTGAACCATCCGGTTCATCTCCGCCGGAGAACCCTCCGGGAATAAACAGGATCTGGCTTTCCCTGATTTTCTGTTCAAGTTCTTTGATGGAATCAATGAGCTGATTCTGAGTCATATTTCTCATAATATGGATGTCTGCCTGCGCTCCTGCTCTTTCAAAAGCTCTCTTGGAATCCATCTCGCAGTTCGTTCCGGGGAATGCGGGTATCAATACTCTTGGTCTTGCAAGCTTTATAGCCGACGTCACTCTGTTTGCTGCCTTATAAGCAATGCTTGGAACTTCTGTCTGATCCGAAGCTTTCTTAAAGTCAGCAGTCCTTACTGGAAATACATTTTCCAAAGGATCTGTCCACAGTCTGATAATGTCTTCCAGCTCCATCTCAACTAGTGCTGAGCTTTTATTCTCATCAGCTTTCACTGTAATGCTTTCCTTTTTATCCGTATGTCCAATCACCTTATATCTAAGGCCACCGAACATTGCTTCCACATCAGCATCATGCTCCAGTTCCAGAATCAATGCCCCATACTGCGGCTCATGAAGTTCATCTTTGCTAATATTCTCCAGTGCAGCACCAATTTTATTTCCAACTGCCATTTTTACAATCGATATGAAGATTCCCCCTCTTCCAACCGTATTTGCAGAAAAAACTTTTTCTGACGCTGTGAGTTCCCGAACTCGGGACATATTTTTCCTATATAGATCAAAATCTAAAACTTTGTCCTGATCCTTCTCCGTTGAAAGATAAACCAGCTTGCTGTCTGTTTTCTTAAATTCTGTGGAAATTACTTCTTTTGCGTCTGCCACTGCCACTGCAAAAGATACCAGCGTCGGCGGAACATTAATATCCATGAAAGTTCCTGACATACTGTCTTTTCCTCCAATAGCCGGGATACCCAGTTCCCTCTGTACTTTTAATGCTCCTAAAAGGGCCATAAAGGGCTTGCTCCAGCTCTCAGGATTCTCTGTCATTCTTTCAAAATATTCCTGGAAAGTAAGCCTGATCTTTTTATAATCTCCTCCCATAGCAACAATCTTCGTCACCGAATCGATTACGGCATATAAAGCTCCATGATACGGAGAAAGCTTCGCAACCTGGGGATCGAAACCATAAGCCATAAGCGTAGCCGTTGTGGTCTCTCCCTTCGTTACCGGCAGTTTGCATGCCATACCTGCTGCCGGAGAAAGCTGGTATCTTCCTCCCAACGGCATTAACACAGTTGACGCCCCGATCGTACTGTCAAAACGTTCAACCAAACCTTTCTGACTGCAGCAATTCAAATCGGATAAATGCTTTATTATGTCTTTTTCACTTTCTTTATCTACTGCAGAGATATTCCTATCCTTTACCAGAACTTTTGCCTCCTGGGTTGCTCCATTGGTGTTCAGGAACTCTCGGCTTAAATTTAAAATACACTTGCCACGCCAGAACATTCTGAAGCGTCCTGTAGCTGTAACCTTAGCTACAGCTACTGCTTCCAGGTTTTCTTCATGAGCGTAAGCAATAAATTTATTTGCATCCTCTTGGGAAACCACGACTGCCATTCTCTCCTGTGATTCTGAGATGGCAAGTTCGGTTCCATCAAGGCCCTCATACTTTTTCAGCACCAAGTCCAAATTGACATCCAAACTGTCTGCCAATTCTCCAATGGCTACAGAAACGCCTCCTGCTCCAAAGTCATTGCATCTCTTGATCAAGTTTGCAACTTCTTTCCTTCGGAACATTCTCTGAATGTTTCTCTCCACCGGAGGATTTCCTTTCTGAACCTCTGCTCCACAATTTAAAATAGATTCCTCGGTGTGCTCTTTAGAAGAACCAGTGGCACCGCCGCAGCCGTCCCTTCCGGTTCTTCCGCCTACGAGTACAATAATATCATTTTCTAAAGGAGTTTCCCTTCTTACGTGTGATGCCGGAGCAGCACCTATCACCGCACCGATCTCCATTCGTTTTGCCACGTATCCTTCATCATAAATCTCAGATACCTGGCCTGTAGCAAGTCCTATCTGATTGCCGTAAGAACTGTAGCCTGCTGCTGCTCCCTGAGTGATTTTTCTCTGAGGCAGCTTACCCTGCAAAGTTTCTTCAATAGGCTTTCTGGGATCTGCCGAACCAGTCACCCTCATGGCCTGATAAACATAAACTCTTCCTGAAAGCGGGTCTCTTATAGCTCCACCAAGGCAGGTAGCCGCCCCTCCAAAAGGTTCGATTTCTGTAGGATGATTATGTGTCTCATTTTTAAACATCACCAGCCAGTCTTCATCCTTGTTATCTATTTTAGCCTTTACTTTTATACTGCAGGCATTTATTTCTTCTGATTCATCCAGATCCTCAACCATTCCCCGTTTCTTCAAGTATTTTGCTCCGATACAAGCCAAATCCATCAAACAAATGTCTTTGCCGCCCTCTTGGGAGGATTTTTGTGCCCGTTCACCATACACCTCCTGACGCATTGCCAAGTATTCCTCAAAGGATTTCTGTATGACCTCTGCATATTTGCCTTCTTCAAATTGAATATCTGTCAGCTTGGTCATGAAGGTTGTATGTCTGCAATGATCTGACCAATACGTATCCACTACTCTCAATTCTGTGATGCTTGGGTCTCTCTTTTCTTCTTTAATGAAATATTCTTGAATGAAAAGAATGTCTCTTGAACTCATAGCAAAACCCATTTTTTTTCGAAACTCTTCCAATTCTGCTGCCGTCTTGTTGATAAATCCGTTGACAATAGCCACATCAGCAGGTACTGAGCTCTCCAATTCTAAATTTTCAGGTTTCTCCATTTTTGCTTCTTGAGAATCCACTGGGTTAACGCAATAGTGCTTAACTGCTGAAAATTCTTCTGCATTTACTGCTCCTTCAAGAACGACGATCTTAGCAAATTTCACAACCGCATTTACTTCTGCATTCATCATTTTGATGCACTGGGCGGCAGAATCTGCTCGCTGATCATATTGACCGGGCAGATATTCAACCGCAAACAGAGTATTTCCCAAACCACTTGGGAGTTCTTCTTCATAGACCATATCTATTGTCGGTTCTGCAAAAACAGTGTATTTTGAGTTTTCATAAGTGATTTCGTCTACACCTTCTATATCGTATCTATTAATAATTCGAACGTTCGTCAATCCTTCTAAATGGAGATTCTGTTTCAGGTCTTCGTGTAAGCCCTTTGCCTCTACATTGAACCCTTGTTTTTTCTCTACATATAACCGTTTTACCATCACGTATCCCTTTCTCCGTATAATCACCATGTTATTCAAAGCAATTGTTCGTGTTTTTAAACCTTTTTTCTTTCTATGCGTTTATATTAGCATATATTTTTGCGCTTCACAAGGGTTTGGTTAAAGTTTTGAAGAATTTTTTAGCCAATACACGAACAATTATTATATTTTCACTGTTATTTATTCGTTATTTTTTTCATAAAGAATAAAGATGGTGATTCCAGATTGGACGCCGCCCCATATCACAAGAGATATCCCCTATAAATAAAAAAATAAGTGCACTTGTTCAAGCGGTATAATTTGCTCAACAGTTGCGCTTATATGTATGATTTGATTTTATTGTCGTTGACTAAGATATTACATCTTGCTTTAATTCATCAATGCTTTCTGGTTCATGGGAATTATAAAGATGGCAAAATCCTAAATAATTTTTACGGATTCCGCTATTTCAAAAAATATTGACTGCCATTTTTCACTTTCATCATATTTGCAATGCGCATTAACTGCAAACTTTTTACCTGGCGAATTATATATCACATACATGTTATATAAATCGTATGTAAGTGCATTTGACTTATACTGTATAGCAGCTGCCTCAATTCCGTTTATTTTACTACGTAACACTTCTATCTTAGTAAATCCAGGTACTAATCTCGAAAATATATTATATAAATTCTGTATTATCTCTGCCATATCTTGCGATTTAAATTCCTCATCCATTAATATAAAATTTAATTCAACATCCTCATCGGTAATCTTAAAATATGCATTTTCAACTATTTTTTCTCTAATTGTATTTTCTACATTTAGTTGCTTGTCTACAACTTCAAAATATGTTGGAATTGATACTTCGATTTGGTTTGCGATAATTATTTTTTTAAGTTCTTCCATCCGTTTACTCCATTTTTTCTACTTCCAATATTATTCTTTCCAATCCTCTGGGTTAATTGTCACTTCTTCGTCTAAACTTACAGAAGCCATAACCTTTCCGGTTTGAATATTTATAATTGTTCTTTGCAACTTTATTTCATCAGGATTGACACCATTAAAAACCTGATACTGCATGCAACAACTTATCACTACCGCACCATTTAAAGCAACTTGTTTTGCATTAGCATCCTTAGATATTTTATAGGTAAATTTGGTGTGGTCATCATTAATATCTACTTCACATCCTATTGTTTCCATATCTTTTTTGCTTGTTGTATTTTTTCTTCTATATTACTAATCCATACTTCTCGTTGTTTATCGGTTAGCTCTATTATTATTGAATCGTCTGACCCTTTTGTTATGCTAGTAACTACATCATTCCTATTTTCTTTGGGGGACAATTCTTCAATAACGGAATCCGTTGTCTGGCCAGTCGAAGTGGTTATCATCTCGGGGAAAATATATTCTGTTGTTTTTTCCGCTGTATCGCAGCCGTTCATAATTATTGTGCTTACTATAAACAGTAGAGCAAACATTGTTAATATTACTTTTCTATCTTTCAATTTTTTATCCTTCTATAGCAACTCAACGTTCTTACTCATCCCAATCCTCTGGGTTAATAGTCACTTCTTCGTCTAAACTTACAGAAGTCATAACTTTTCCGGTTTCAATATTTATAATTGCTCTTTGCAACTTTATTTCATCAGGATTGACACCATTAAAAACCTAATACTGCATGCAACGGGTTGTTACTAACATAGAAATTTTAGCGAATTTTCGTATATCTCCTTTTCTATCTAATTGATAGGTGGTATCCGTCCTCTCATCATTTACAGTTATTTTACACCCTATTTTTTGTATATCTTTCTCGCATTGCTCAATCGTTTTCTCTATATCATCAGGCCATATCTTTCGTTGTTTATCATCAACTCCACTATAACCGAACCATCTTCTCCTTTTCTGACACTAGTAACTAAATCATCCTTACTGCCTGTTGGCTCCAATTCTTCAATTGCTGAATCCTGAGTCTGCCCTGTAGCGGTAGTTATTATTTCTGGAAAGATATATTCTGTGGTTTCTTCTTCTAAACCACAGCCACTCATAGTTACTGTGGTTAGCATAAACAGCAGCGTAAACATCGTTACTATTATTTTTCTATTTCTCAATTTACTTACCTTCTGACCATTAAACTAATAATCCTTTACTCATCCCAATCCTCTGGATTTATGGTCACTTCTTCACCTAAACCTTTTGAAACTATGACTTTTCCTGTCTTTATGTTTATAATTGTTGTTTGCAATTTTATTTCATCAGGACTAACACCATTAAAAATCTGATACTGCATACATCGGCTTGATACTAATGCTCCATTTGTTGTCACTTTTTTTATATCAGCGTCTCCTAATATTTCATAAGTAAATTCTGTACGCTCATTATTTACCGTTATTTCACATCCTATTGACTCCATATCCTTTTTTGCTTGTTGTATTTTTTCTTCTATATCACTAAGCCAAACTTCTCGTTGTTTATTGGTTAGCTCAATTATTATCGAATCGTCTGACCCCTTTCTTATGCTAGTAACTACATCATCCCTATTTCCTTTGGGTGACAATTCTTCAATAACGGAATCCGTTGTCTGACCTGTCGAAGTAGTTATCATCTCGGGAAAAATATACTCTGTTGTTTCTTCCTTTACGCATCCACTTAAAAATGTTATTCCTATAACTGTCATCAATGCGACTAGTGTTAACACTATCTTTTTATTTGTCACCTTTTCTTCTCCTCATTTTATATTAAGCAAAAACTAATAATGCAGCTCCGCCTGTAAAGTATATTGCTGCTGCTACTGTCCCTGCAATGACAATCGTTGTAATTACTGGATGCTCATTACAGAATTCTCCTACATCATCTAATGTCTCTTCAAGACTATAACTTTCAGACCAATTTGTTGGATATTCAGTACCATTCCAAGGATTTGTAGCGATAACAGGTATTTCTACAGGCACGGTCTCCCATGCAGAATTTGGGTTTACAGATTTTTTTATTCCCAGTGTACTAGTTACAGTACCTTTTTCTAATTGAGTTTCAATTGCACATTCAAACCCGAATTCATTTATTCTTGCATTTTGAGTTGGTCCATAGCTAATTGTCGTTTCATTTGCAGTATCACTCACTGAATACGCATATGAGCCGTCTTTTCCAATAGTCCAACTACTATTTGCTGTAGTTGTAGTTATCGACTGTAACATTAACTTGTGATCTTTAGCCGTTGTATTTATTGTAAACGCATTTCCTTCCGGATTTTGTATAGTCGTTGCCAGGTTATAGTACGCTGTCATATCTATCCCAATAGGAATTTCGATATCTGGAGTAGCCACGCTCACATTCGGTATAAATTTGGCGATGTATTCCGTAATCTCATTGAGTTTTTGTTGCTTTTCGGCCTCTCCCCAAGAATTAAAGTCTTCGCTGGTTATATCCTCTAGCCCAAACTTCTTATTAACGCATTCTGTTATTTCTTCGGTATTGCCAGTCTGCAGTGCATACTGCACAGCCAGTTTTTCTATATCACTTAGGGCCGCTGTATCTTTACTTAAGATTTCTGTCAGATTACTATCCTTAGAATACGCTAAGAATTGCTTAAACTTATTGGCATCCAGTCTTTGCCCGCAAATGTTGCAGCACGCCGCCATTTTTTCAACAGTTAAGCTTTCCAGTGCTTGTACCTGAGCTTCGTACTCTGCTAATTTATATTTATAGTCCTGTAACTTTTCTTGGTTCTCCTGTATAGTCCGTTTATTTTGGGTAATCCCTGCTGCTACCGGGGAACCATAATGAAGCGTGCTTTCAAGGGAAACAATCTTATCCATGATTTGATTTTGTTCTTCATACACGTCATTGACTAAGGTGTTACATCTTCCTTTTAATTCATCGATGCCTTCTGGTTCCATGGAAATTATATTTCTTCCGTCTACGCCTTTTGTTCCACCTAAAGTAAGGGCTAAACCTAAAGCCAGCTCATTGACCTCTTTTGCTTTTGGAAGGATTTCTAATTCTAAACCATCTCTAAAACAAATCATATTACTTAAACATATATCGTAACTCTTTTTCCAGTTATCCATATTGGCAGAGAAGTCTTGAGTCGCTTTTCCATCCCACGACTCATCCACAAGATTCTTTCCCACTTGCACTACACCAACTCCAATTTCTTGTAAGTTTTCTATGCAGCCGGTCAAATATCCTATGGTTTCTTGCAATGCTGGTATATCCAATGAAAAGCTCTTCATCTTATCTTGTGAAAAGAAGCCTTTAATTGCACCGGCAGCCCGTATCTTCCCTTGATATAAATACTCTATCATTTCTTCTTCCTCTTTCTTGCATGGTAGGCCTTATCTATCACCTTATATTCTGATAAAGTAATTCTCATTCTCCTTATTCTTTGGGTACAAGAATCAATTTGTGTGTCTACATGGACTTTCAATTCGTCATTTAAGGTTCTTTCTTTTTCTTTCAGCTGTTCCAGATTATCTGGAGAAACAGATTGCTCACTTGTTACCGCTGCATGTTCCAAGTGCCTGGTTATAGTCGTTTTATTTATCGACCCTGAATCCTCCAGTTGATCTTTTATCTTGTTTAATGTGGCAATATCTGCTTCGTATTTTCTAATTTCACTACAATAGCATCCCATTTTCGTTTTCCCTTCCTTGTCCTATCATCTTAAAATACAAATTAATTTGATGTGGCTATAGCTGCTTTAACTGCAGAATATCCATCTCCTATAGAGTCATCCGTCGTATTCATCGCCTGCTTCGTTTCTTCTATGCATTGTTTTTGTATGTCAATACGCTCTTGCTGATCCACCAAATTTTGTATGAGATTTTTTACAGTGAAATCAAAAGCCTCTGCCCCTTCTCCATTCCAAACAGTCTTTAGGTTATTGCATACGCTCTCAACTTGCTGTGTTTCTTCTATTAACTCTTGTTTTTTTACACTCAACCCACTAGAAGCATCTGCAAACCCTTTTTCGATTACTTTAATATCATATTCCGTTGCCATTTACACCTTCTCCTTTATCTCAGTTCACTTGTATTTAAAATGGTTTTTACTTTTACTATATTCGTTCCTCTCACATAGTACCCGTCACCTGGCTCAATTGCTTTCTTATAGGCCCTTGCCGCTTGAATCGGTACTTCCACTATTTTTTGTTCACTTATGTCATCAAAGATCATAAAGTGTCTTGATTCCTTCAGCATCTTTAAAGGCTCAGGGGCATTAAATGGAATTGCTGCATTTTCCACATTACCATATATAAATGCTACCTTAAGAGATTTATATCGGGTTAGAATTTGTTTATAGGACTCTAAGCATTCTCTGTTGTTAGCAATAACAGAAAGTGCGTCTGGATTCAGCACCACTATTACTAGTAATGGTTCCTTTTCCAAATTGTAGTTTTCCTCTTCTGCTAACCTGCTATATCGCTTCTCCAATCTAGACGCAAAATCTTTAATAATCCCTTGAACCATTTCACAATTGATCGTATAGTCCTTTGTTATTTCTGAATCTCTATATGCCAACAGCTTCTTCGCAATGCTATCAACAATATAAACCTCCGCCGGCTGACTTTGTCTGTTTTCGTTCATTGTATTTAATAAATGTTTTACAAAATTAGTTTTGCCCGCAGAACTTCTGCCTGTTATAGCCAATGCATTCATTTCCTTGAGATTAATTTGCAGCGGATTTACATTGTCGTAGTCAAGACCTACCGCAATCTTGTAGTCATTATAGATCTGTTTCTTGTAATATCTATTCATGTAAGA
>DKLE01000137.1 GCA_002455605.1 Firmicutes bacterium UBA6648 | reverse complement strand
AGCTGATAGAACTTGGGGAAATGCCGCTTGATACGATGGAGGCCATAGCCCTTAAGAGAGGATTTATATTGTCCGGCAAAAGAACCGACTATGAAAGAACAGCCAGGACACTGTTAGACGAATTTCGAGCAGGTATTATTGGAAGAATAACTTTGGAGCATTGTGAAGAATAATGAAAAAAGAAGAGAGAGAAATACTGCTCAAAAACCGGCTTCTTGAAATGAAAAATTATGAAAATGCCTTGTATCAACAAGGCCTTCTCCTTATAGGCGGAGTAGACGAGGTTGGAAGAGGCCCGCTGGCCGGGCCTGTGGTGACAGCCTGTGTAGTGCTCCCCGGAGACTTTGATGTTTTGGGAGTGGATGATTCCAAGAAGCTCTCTGAGAAAAAAAGAGAAGAATTGTTTGATAAGATAAAAGAAAAAGCGATCGCGTATTCCATAGGAATGGCAGATAACAACGTGATTGATGACATTAATATCTTGGAAGCAACAAAAAAGGCAATGGAAGAAGCAGTTTTGGAGACAGACAAAAAGCTTAAAGACCGGGGAGAAAAAGGCTTAGAGCACGTTTTAATAGATGCGCTGAAGCTTAAAAATATTCATATTCCCCAAACAGGAATTATAAAAGGGGATGCGAGCAGTGTATCCATTGCCGCCGCCTCCATTTTAGCAAAGGTAACCAGAGATAGAATGATGGTGGAATATGCGGCGAAATATTCCCATTATGCCTTTGAAAAAAATAAAGGCTATGGTACAAAAGATCATTATGCAGGGATAGAAAAAGCAGGCATATGTGAGATACATAGAAGAACCTTTTTAAAGAAGATTTTACTTTAGCATGATAAAATAATACCGAATTACAAAAACATTTCGCAAAACCCCGGAAGCATTGATTTAGAAGGGGAAAGCGATATAGTCAGAACCAAAAAAAAACACTTTAAAAATTCTGTAAATTGTTGACAAGATTTTTCCCAGAGGGTAATCTATTAAGTAAGTCTACATTGGACAGGAGGAAATAACATGAAAATCAGTCAAATGCTGAAGGAGCGTATAACATACTCCTTTGAGGTATTTCCGCCTAAAATGGAACAATCCTTAGAACCGCTCAAGGAAACTCTGGATCAGCTTTATAAATGTACTCCTGATTTTATCAGTTGTACATACGGCGCAGGAGGAACCAATAAAGGACGCAGCACAGAACTCTGTGAGATTATTGAAAAAAGCAATCATAATGTGATGACCCATTTTACCTGTATTGGCAATACAAAAAAAGATGTGTTGAATTATATGAATGAATATATTTCTATCGGTGTTGAGAATGTATTGGCCTTGAGGGGGGATATTCCTCACGGACTGGATGGAACCAATGGTGATTTCAGCAATGCGAATCAGCTGATTGCTTTTATACGGGAGAATTTTTCCAATCTGTGTCTTGCGGCTGCCTGTTATCCTGAAAAACATATGGAGGCTTCTTCCATAGAAGAGGATATCAATTTTTTGAAATTAAAGCAGGATTGTGGGGCAGAGTTCTTAATGACACAGCTGTGTCACGATGTAGAAGCTTATGAAAGCTTTATGGACAAAATCAGAAATAAGCAAATTGTTTTACCTGTTGTTGTAGGAATCATGCCGGTACTTTCCAAGGATGCCATTATCCGAATGACGGTTTCAAATGGATGCTCTATACCAAAAGAGCTTGCCGAAATAATCGGAAAGTATGGGGATGAGCCGGAAGAATTTAAAAAAGCAGGGAAAGAATTTACCGTAAAGCAAATTTCCAGATATATGGATGCAGGGATAAATGGATTGCACATTTATTCTTTAAATAAATATAGGGATATTGTTGATATTCTTCATGCATCAGGTATTCATAATTAACTATTTACAGTGATGGATTATTAAGAAAGGTTAGGGCGTAGTATGGAATTTAAGAGCGACATTCAGATTGCACAGGAAACGGAAGCATTTCATATTAATGAAATTGCTAAAACTGCTGGAGTGGATGAGAGGTTTCTGGAGCTTTATGGAAATTACAAAGCAAAAGTTGATTATAACATTTTACATGAAAAGGCAGATACACCTGACGGCAAATTGATTTTAGTGACCGCTATTTCTCCAACTCCTGCGGGCGAAGGGAAAACTACCACAACAGTGGGATTGGCCGACGGGCTTAAGAAGATTAATAAAAATGTCATGGTTGCTTTGAGAGAACCTTCACTGGGACCTGTATTCGGTGTAAAAGGAGGAGCTGCTGGGGGCGGTTATGCGCAGGTGGTTCCCATGGAAGATATTAATCTTCATTTTACGGGAGATATGCATGCAATCGGTGCGGCAAATAATTTGTTGGCAGCTTTGCTTGACAACCATATCCAGCAAGGAAATCAATTAAATATTGACGCCAGAAAGATTACTTGGAAGCGTTGTGTAGATATGAATGATCGTCAGCTTAGATTTGTCGTAGATGGTCTGGGCGGCAAACCAAACGGATCTCCGAGAGAAGATGGTTTTGATATCACGGTAGCAAGTGAAATTATGGCTATTTTATGTATGGCGAAGGATATTGAAGATCTGAAGGAAAGAGTAAAGAAGATAATTGTTGGGTATACTTTTGATGATAAACCTGTTACAGCAGGCGATTTAAAGGCTCAGGGAGCCATTGCAGCATTGCTTAAGGATGCCTTAAAGCCTAATCTCGTTCAGACCTTGGAACACAATCCGGCCTTTATACATGGCGGACCCTTTGCCAACATTGCCCATGGCTGCAATTCCATTATGGCTACAAGGATGGCCTTGAAGCTGGCAGACTATGTTGTTACGGAAGCTGGTTTCGGTGCGGATCTGGGAGCCGAAAAATTCCTTGATATCAAATGCAGAGCAGCGAACATTAAGCCTTCTGCTGTAGTTATAGTAGCTACAGTTCGTGCGTTAAAGCATCATGGGGGAGTTGCAAAAGCAGATTTAAACAATGAAAATCTGGAAGCTCTCGAAAAAGGCTTACCGAATTTGCTGCAGCATGTTGAAAATATTACAAAAGTGTTCAAACTGCCTGCAGTAGTTGCAATTAATGCTTTCCCTACAGACACTGCAGAAGAGCTGGCATTGGTTGAGAAAAAATGCAGAGAACTTGGTGTCAAAGTTGCTTTAAGTGAAGTTTGGGCCAAGGGGGGAGAAGGCGGTAAAGCCCTTGCTGAAGAGGTTGTCAAATTATGCGAACAGCCAAATGATTTTTCACACTGTTACTCTCTTGATATGAGTATAGAGGAAAAATTACACGCTATTGCCACTAAAATTTATCGGGCAGAGGGAGTGGCCTTTACACCAAATGCTAAAAAGCAAATGACTCAGCTAGAGGAATTAGGATTTGGAAATATTCCGATTTGTGTAGCTAAGACACAATACAGCTTTTCAGATGATCCGAAACTGTTGGGAGCTCCGAAAGGCTTTATATTAACTGTTAGAAATTTAAAAGTTTCCGCCGGGGCAGGGTTTATTGTGGCCTTGACCGGGGATATTATGACAATGCCAGGACTTCCTAAGGTTCCGGCAGCAGAAAAAATAGATGTAGACAATAGCGGTAAAATATCGGGATTGTTCTAGGAAGGAATATATGGTATGGATTTTGTTAAGGAATCTTGTGAAGATTTTGTAACAGTTCTTGCCAGTAAAGCACCTGTTCCCGGCGGTGGCGGAGCGTCTGCATTAGTAGGCGCCATCGGTGCCGCGCTGGGAAACATGGTGGCTTCTCTGACCGTAGGAAAGAAAAAGTATGCGGACGTGGAGGAGCATATGTATTGGCTGAAAGAAAAAACAGATAAACTTCAGGAAGAATTGCTGAAATTGGTAGGCAGAGACGCGGAAGTGTTTGAACCGCTGTCAAGAGCTTATGGTATGCCTAAAGATACAGAAGCAGAAAAAGCGGAAAAAGACCGAGTAATGGAAGCTGCTTTGAGGGATGCCTGTTCCGTACCCATGGAAATCATGCACCGGTGCTGTGAGGCAATTGATCTTCACAAGGAATTTGCGGAAAAGGGCAGTGCTTTGGCAGTAAGCGACGCCGGGGTAGGAGTTGCTTTTTGTAAAGCGGCACTGCAGGGAGCCAGCTTAAATGTCTTTATTAATACCAAAGCAATGAAGGATAAGGCTTATGCAGATAAAATAAACCGGGAAGCAAGGAGCCTGCTGACCAAATACGAAAAAATAGCGGATGAAATTTATAATGATGTATTTGTTGAACTGATAAAGGAGTAGAGTAGTTTATGGCACAGATTTTAAAAGGCAAAGAAGTAGTGGATGCTGTAAATGAAAAACTTAGAGCAGAAGTTTTACTTCTAAAAGAGAAGGGTGTAACGCCCACACTGGGAATTATAAGAGTCGGTGCAAAAGTAGAAGATGTATCTTATGAAAAGGGTGCGATCAAGTGTGCGGAGTCTATCGGAGTAGATGTAAAAAAGTATCTTTTTAAAGAAAATATCACTCAGGAGCAATTATTAAATGTAATTGCTGCAATTAATCTTGATTTAACGGTGCATGGTGTGATATTATTTAGACCATTACCGGATCATATTGATGATAATACCATACGAAAGGCTTTATTAGCTTCTAAGGACGTGGATGGCATTACAGACCAGTCCATGGCAGGCGTGTATACGGGAACCGATTTGGGATATCCTCCATGTACCCCAAGGGCCTGCATAGAGATATTGGATCACTACGGTATTGATATAACCGGAAAAAGGGTTGCGGTAATCGGAAGGAGCTTAGTTGTCGGAAGACCGGCAGCTATGATGGTTTTAGGTAAAAACGGAACACCGATTATTTGCCATACAAAAACCGAGGACATGAAAGATATCTGCAAGAGTGCAGATGTATTGATTGTTTCAGCAGGACAAGCCAAGACAATAGGTCCTGAATATTTAAATGAGAATCAAGTGGTAATTGACGTCGGCATAAACATGAATGAAGAAGGAAAGCTTTGTGGTGACGTAGATTTCGATGCGGCGCAAAATATTGTAAAAGCAATTACTCCGGTGCCCGGAGGAGTTGGCAGAGTGACTACCAGCTTGCTTATGATGCACGTTATCGATGCGGCGAAGAAAACTATCTAAATTTTGATAAATATAACAGCAAATTGGAAAGAGCGGCCTTTATCGTAACGATAGGTCGTTTTTTCTAGGAAAAGGAGTACAAATTATGGATATGTTAGCAAGACCTAGAAGATTAAGATTAGATGAAAGAGTAAGAAATATGACAAGAGAGACCAGAATATCCAAAGATTCTTTGATCTATCCTATTTTTGTGGAAGAAGGAAAAGACATCCGTACGGAAATTGCTACTATGCCGGGGCAGAAGCGATATAGTATAGACACGATGGGAGAAGAGCTGGACTCTGTTTCAAAGGCCGGCGTTAAAAATATCGTACTTTTTGGGGCGCCGTCTCATAAAGATGAGTGCGGGAGCGGGGCTTACGATGAACACGGTATTATACAAGAAGCTTTACAATACGCCAAAAAGGATTTTCCGGATTTGTACTACATCGGAGATGTATGTATGTGTGAATATACTTCTCATGGTCATTGTGGTATAATCAAAGGAGATACTGTTGACAATGATAAGACGCTGCCTTTTCTGGCTAAAACTGCAGTTTCTCAGGTAAAAGCAGGAGCGGATATGGTAGCTCCTTCAGATATGATGGACGGAAGAGTGTTAGCTATCAGGCAGGCTTTAGACGAAGCGGGATTGGAAGACATACCCATTATGTCTTATGCCGCTAAATATGCTTCAGCTTTTTACGGGCCTTTCCGGGAAGCTGCGGGTTCGGATAATTTTAAAGGAAATAGAAAGACTTACCAGATGGATTATCACAACAGAAGAGAAGCGCTGAAAG
>DKLE01000100.1:611-5037 GCA_002455605.1 Firmicutes bacterium UBA6648 | reverse complement strand
CCCTGAGTATTCTTGGACTCCCCTGGTTTCTTAAAATCCTGTTTCGGATTCTTTAATATTTCATCATAAATTTCCACTGTGCTGACTTCTTTTCCGTCTTTATCATAAAAACTTGAAACATAGACCAAAGAATAATCACCGTCACTTGTTATGATCTTCACAGGTTTAAAAACAAAATCCCCATTTTTAGATTTTATGTAGACACCCACAACACCATTTTCTGTTGTGATACTGGAATTTCTGACTTTAATGCCCGAATAATCCTGAGTTATAATGTTCGCATTAGCACTTCTTATTTTGGCGAAATCTTCATAATACATGGTAGTTTTCAATATAACCAGCCAGTGTTCTCTCTGGTCAACCAGCTTCTCCACACGGGCTTTTATCTGTCCCATAGGCAAATCCACTTTTACGGTATTTCCTACTTCATATTTGGAAATATTGCCCGGATCAACCCATGCAAGAAGATACCAATAATTCCCTTCACAAATCTTAAATAAGGGCTCCCCTGCCAAAGTGGTTTTTCTAGTCAGATTAACAGGCTGAATTTTGACTCCTTCAATGTCTTTATATTTTAACGTGTCCATCTTTTCCGGAGTAAAATAACCTTCGTATCCATCTACATAATAACTGACTATACCGTTTTGAGCGCTGTTCATCTGCATCAAGGTCACGTCGGAACTTCCCAATCTGGTAACAAGATCCGCATATTTAGATGTTTCGCTGCTGGATGCCTGGGGTGCTATATCTAAAATCTTTGTATTTTTTCTCACCTTAACCCCATCTTCAATATAATAATTAATACTACCTGAATTCGAGGCTAAATGCACCGTCTCTTCTCGGACAAAATAGCAAGTTACCTCATCTGTTATCTGCATATTCTCATATTGAAGGATCTCGGTCTTTGTAAGTGCTCCTGTTACTTCCGGCACTAACTGTGTTATTATGCCCAAAGTTATTAACACTATAATGTAAAGCAGTAATCCTTTTTTTCTTCTTTTTGTCAAAATTACTCACCCTTATTATTTTACACCTTTTCCACTGTACTTTCAACTTTCTTTAATATTTTGAGTTCTTCTTTAGACAATTCTCCATGTTCCCTCAAATATTTTTCGAACAGGTCCGGTCTCCGTTCTTTTGTTAATTCCAAAGACTTCTCAAATTTCCATAGGGCAATCAGCTTATGGTTTCCGTTAAACAGTACTTCGGGCACCATCATCCCTCTGTATTCTCTTGGTTTTGTATATTGCGGATATTCCAGCAGTCCGGAATATACAGACTCTTCCTGCGCTGATTCTTCTCCCGCCAAAACGTCAGGAATCAGCCTTGCCACAGAATCAATCAAAACCATTGCCGGCAATTCTCCGCCTGTCAAAACATAATCGCCTATGGAGACTTCTTCCATATTCCAATATTCTATAATTCTTTCGTCAATTCCTTCATAGTGACCGCACAATATAATGATTTCTTCTTCTTCTGATAGTTTCTTTATTCTATCATGATCGATTATGCGCCCTCTCGGAGACATATACAATGCTTTTTTTCCTTTAGCAGCAATAGCCTCCATGGCACGAAAGATCGGATCAGCCAGCATAACCATTCCGGCACCGCCGCCAAAAGGATAGTCATCTGCTTTTTTATGCTTGTCCTGGCTGAAATCCCTGATATTGATAAGATTGACATCCAGTATTCCTTTTTTCTTGGCTCTGCCCAAAATGCTGCCCCCTATAACGGGCTCAAACATCTCCGGGAAAAGCGTGAGTATATTTATTTTCATCAATTTTACCTATAAATCCAAAAGGCCTTCAATAAGCTTTACCTTTATAAATTTTTCCTGTACATTTATATCTAAAATAAACTCCTCCACTGCCGGAAGTAAAGTTATCTTTTTATTTTCAAGTTCAATTTCATATAAATCCTGGGCACTGTTTTGAATAACATCTTTCAGTACACCTATTCTTTGATTGTCTTGATCCTTAATTTCAAGACCGATTAAGTCCCTGATGTAGTATGTGTCTTCAGGCAGCGCTCTCAGCTGATCCTCTCCGATATATACATCTTTTCCTTTTAAAGCTTCTGCACCATTCCTGTCATTTATGCCTTCCAGCTTTAAAATAATCATTTCTTTCATATACCGTACATTTTCTATTTTTATCTTATTTTCTTCTGCATAGATATAATCCAGCTCTTCAAATCTTTCTTTGTAGTCGGAGTAATTATAAACCTTAACTTCACCCTTAAGAGCAACCGCATTCACAATCTGTCCAATTTTTATTTTTTCCATATTTGAAATATCTCCAAATCATTCACTTTTATTTAGTAACGTAAAAATCCAAATAAGAGGGAATCTCAATTTTGAAATACCCTCTTACTTTTTATATCGCAGAATTACTTACTGTACGATTTCTACAATAACCTTCTTATTTGCTTTTGTTGCGGCAGCTTTGACAACGGTACGAAGCGCCTTTGCAATTCTTCCCTGCTTGCCAATAACCTTTCCCATATCATTGGGTGCAACTCTTAGTTCTATCACAATAGCCTGCTTGCCTTCAATCTCTTTAACCTCAACGGCATCAGGATCGTCAACAAGGGACTTTGCAATTGCTTCAACGAGTTTTACCATTAAAGTTCACCGCTTTCTTATTCAATGATTCCTGATTTTTTTATAAGAGCTCTTACCGTTTCTGTAGGCTGTGCTCCATTTCCTAACCATTTCTTCACTTTTTCACCATCAAGATTGATAGTAGCTGGATCTGTCAACGGATTGTATGTTCCAACCTCATCAATAAATTTACCGTCTCTTGGTGCTCTTGAATCTGCAACGATAACTCTGTAGAAAGGCTTTTTATTTGCTCCCATTCTCTTTAATCTAATTTTTACCATCTTATAATTCCTCCTAAATGATCTATTAAAAATATATATCTAAACTCAGTCCGATTTGCTGAATTTAAAAACCTCTAAACATTCTTTTTTTCTTGTGCCCCGAAGCATTGGCAAACTGCTTCATCATTTTTCTTGCCTCGTCGTATCTTTTTATAAGATTATTGATTTTACTTACAGGCTGGCCTGAACCTGCCGCAATTCGCTTTCTTCTGCTGGCATTTAAAATGGATGGATCTTTTCTTTCACCCTTTGTCATGGATAAAATGATGGCTTCCATTTGTGCAAACTCCTTTTGGCTTTCATCCAGATTTACATCCTTCATTGCCTTGGAGTTCACCCCTGGGATCATATCCAATATCTTTCCGATACCTCCCATTTTCTTTATTTGTCCCATCTGCTCCAAGAAATCGTCCAAAGTAAATTCATTTTTCTTAATCTTTCTTTCCAGCTCTTCTGCTTTGGACTCGTCAAAGTTCTCCTGCGCTTTTTCAATCAGGCTGAGCATATCACCCATGCCCAATATTCGGCTGGCCATTCTCTCCGGATGGAAAGGTTCCAGTGCATCAAACTTTTCTCCCAGACCGATAAATTTTATTGGTTTTCCGGTTACCTGCTTTACCGATAATGCCGCACCGCCTCTGGCATCGCCGTCCAGCTTTGTCATGATGACACCATCAATTCCAAGCCTTTCATCAAAACCAGCCGCTGCATTTACAGCATCCTGACCGGTCATTGCATCTACTACCAGCAGGATTTCATGAGGCTTGATGGTTTTCTTTATCCGAACCAATTCTTCCATGAGAGCCTCGTCAATCTGAAGTCGTCCGGCAGTATCCACGATTAATACATCATAGCCTTTTACTTCCGCTTCTTTCATGGCTTTCTCAGCGATCACTTCCGGCTCTCTGCATTCTCTCATGGTAAATACGGGAACATCAACACTCTTTCCCACTACCTCCAGCTGATCAATCGCTGCCGGTCTGTATATGTCACAAGCACAAAGCATAGGCTTTTTGCCGTTTTTCTTAAGATAGTTGGCAAGCTTTCCGCAAGTCGTGGTCTTACCTGTACCTTGAAGACCTACCATCAGCAATACGGTAAAGCCTCTCGGCGAATAGGTGAGCTTGCTGTTAGCTCCTCCCATAAGGGAAACCAATTCATCATTTACAATTTTTATTACCTGCTGACCGGGAGTCAAGCTTTCCAGAACGTCACTTCCCAGTGATTTGTCTTTGACTGCAGCTACAAATTCTTTGACTACTTTAAAGTTCACATCTGCTTCCAGCAGCGCAAGCTTTACTTCTCTCATAGCCTCATTTATATCTGCTTCTGTAAGTACACCTTTTCCTTTTAACTTTTTAAATACGCCCTGCAGCTTATCCGATAAACTTTCAAATGCCATTTGGACCTCCAATTTTCATTATTCATCAAGTCCGTGGATGATTCCTTTGATGTCCTCTAATTTATTGATTAAACCTGTATTATGATTGTTTTCTTTTATGAGCATGTCCAGCCTGCTGTCAATCTGCACCACCGCTTCCCG
>DKLE01000100.1:0-365 GCA_002455605.1 Firmicutes bacterium UBA6648 | reverse complement strand
ATTTGCTGACCAAACCAAGCTTTTCTTCATAATCATACAATGCTTTTTCTGCATTCTTTAAAGCATCATGAACCCCTTGTCTAGTGATAGAAAATTCATGTGCAATTTCTGAAAGAGAAAGGTTCTCTTCATGATAAAGCTGCATTGCATCCCTTTGTCTGTTGGTAAGCAGTTCGCCATAAAAATCATATAGTAAGCTTACTTCTGCAATCTTATCAAACATTACAAATTCCTCTTTCCTTTTTCACTGCCAAGTAATTTCACTTGACACCTTAATTAATTTATCATAAATAAAAAGCAGTGTCAAGCGTTTTTCTTGACACTGCTTTTTTATTTAAAATTCATTATTTTAAAGCTTCACACAT
>DKLE01000006.1 GCA_002455605.1 Firmicutes bacterium UBA6648 | reverse complement strand
TATATTCAAAATATTAAAGCGGCAATTTATGAATACAGAAAACTTCGGAATAAAATTGATTTCTATGAATACTGTTCCGGAGAAGAGCTTTTACAGCAGGCGGATATCTTACATGATTTGATTTTTATGGACATGCAGATGCCGGGAATGGATGGAAATAATACGGCCAAAAGATTGAGAGAAACCAATAAAGAGGCAATATTAGTTTTCTGTACCAATTATGCATATCCTACACCGGAAGCGTTTAAAGTACAGCCCTTTAGATATATTATGAAAGATTTGCACAATAAAATGCTAAAGGAAGAAATGGGGGACATTCTAGAAGAAATGTGCAAAAAACTAAAAAAGGACTATTTGGCCGTCACGCGGGATGGAGGACTGATAAAGGTACCCCTAAAAGATATTTTGTATATTTCCATTATAAAAAGGGGATCCATAATTTATTTAGATACGGAGAGGGGTGTTCACAAAGTTACGTGCAGAGAAAAATTAAGGGATCTTTATTACAAGATTCAAGAAGATGGCTTTGAATATGCTCATAATAGTTATATTGTCAATATGTCTAATATTATTGGCATCAATAAAACCTTGATAGTTTTAAAAAATCAAATAGAGCTGAATATATCCCGATCGAAAAAAGAACAGTTTGACAAAAGCTTTTCCTATTATTTACACACTGAATATAAAAGAACGTAAAAATAGGAGCCAGAATTACCTATCCGATACAAAAGGGAAGCGTTAAGGGGGATAATTAAAATGTATGGAAGGCATCGGTGTACGGCAATGGGCAGTAAACTCTTTTCTTTGCTATTAGTACTGCCTATTGCAACGATTATTATTTTTATTGCTATTTTTTATGTGAATTCAGAATTCTTGTCCGTTCAAAAGCTTGTATTAGTGTTCGGGGCTGTATTGCTCCTTATTTCCAATTCTATTATGTTCTTTATTTTTGGACAGCTGCTGAACATGAGTGAAAAGAGCAGGAAAATAGAAAGAGCTTATGTGAAAAGAGATATGGAAAGAAAATATTTTCAGCATCTTGAAAAGGTAAATCAAGAACATCGTGCTCTCTTGCACGACATCAATAAGTATTTGCGTACCGCAGCGGAGCTGATACAAAAAGGAAATGTAAGAGACGGTCTGGAGATTTTTTTTAAGGCGGATCTTCGATTACAGGAAACAACAAGGCTTCAGTATAGTGAACATAAGATTCTCAATGCCATTTTGTGTGAACGCAGATGGAGAGCAGAGGAATGGAAAGTGGATTATAGAGTTGAAATAGAAAAGGGGATTAATATAAGCTTTATTGATGATATGGATCTAATCGCTATACTGGGCAATCTTATTGATAATGCACTGGAAGCGGCGTCACAGCTTCCGGAAGGTGCATTTACTGAAATAAGAATGTTCATGGCCAATCAATATCATCTTTTAGTAATGGAAATTAGAAACAACTATTTAATTCCTCCCAAAATGGGGAGAGATGGATATATAACAAGCAAAGAGAACAAGAGGGTTCATGGTATAGGAATACATACGGTAAATCGTCTGCTATGGAAATATGGGAGCACCTTACGCACAGAGACAAGCTGTAATGACTTTCTGGCAGAGATTGTTTGGTCGGTTCCCCAGTAATGGAGCAATCTGGTCACAAGATTATTTTTTTGACAAAATTTCCGGGTTAAGTGTCATTTTTGCCTGCCGTATTGTAAAAATAATAAAAAAATAGTATAAAAATGACATAGGAATTTGTTATATTCTAAATAATTTTCAATGCAAAGAAAGGATTGATGGGAAGGGACAATAAAGAAAATAGTAGAACAGATTTGTACAGACAATTTTTTTTACCCACAAGTTAGCTATAGCTAACTTGTGGGGCAGAAGAAGGCTTTAATAGCAGAGGCTGGAAAGTAAATATAGAGTGGGGGGTAAAGTGAGATTATATGTATGAAAGAGGTATGGAAAAAGTGATTAACATCTGTCAGACAACATTGCCTGACTCATGTGTTTCTTTAACAGAAAGAATAAGTGAAATTACCGTAAAGGAATTAATTCTTTTGCTTCGGCAATTATTTTTTTTCGAATGTTTGCAGATGCTTCAAAAGGATAAACGAGAAAATGTTGCCAGAGAAGAATATTCAGAAATAGAGCAAGTGCTGAATTTTCAAATGGACAATTTATTTTGGAACGGGAGGGCTGGTATAAAGAATAATGCTGTCAAAGACTTTGTTAAAAGTCTGCCGAAATTGTGTGAATTGGTAAAAAAGGACCTTCAAGCGGCATATGAAGGCGATCCAGCGGCTAAAAGCTACGAGGAGATTTTGTGCTCCTATCCAGGACTTTTTGCCATTATGATACAGCGGGCCGCTCATGTCTTATATGAATTAGATGTTCCGATTCTGCCTCGAATGATGACCGAATATGCGCATTCCAAAACAGGAATTGACATTCATCCGGGAGCCCGGATCGGAGAATATTTTTTTATTGATCACGGGACGGGCATCGTTATCGGAGAAACCGCAGTTATCGGCAATCATGTCAAACTATATCAAGGAGTGACCTTAGGAGCCTTTTCTACTTCAGGAGGTCAGAAACTGAGAGATAAGAAAAGGCATCCGACAATAGGGGATTATGTAACAGTTTATTCCGGTGCAAGTATACTGGGAGGCAGAACAACTATAGAAAACGGAGCTACCATAGGCTGCAATGTGATGGTAACCGCTTCTGTTTATTCTAATATGAAAATAACTGAAAATATCAAGGGAGAAGTTAATGATGGCAATAAAAAATAAATGGTTTCCTTTTGTTTCCCAAGAAAGTCAGCAGGGCAACGATATTTTACTATTTTGTTTTCATCACGCAGGGGGCACTGCCGGAACTTATAGAGGCTGGACCTTAGAAGAATCTCCTGTGAACATTTGCTGTGTGGAATTACCCGGTAAGGGAACACGAAGAAATGAAAAATTTATCTGTGATTTCCAAATTCTGCTGCCTCAGCTGGCTGAAAATATAGTACATGTATCAGAAAACAGAAAGATATGTTTATTCGGGCATAGCATGGGCGCCGCTATGGCTTTTTATACGGCATATTATATAAAAAAGCATTGGAATAAAAATACAGAAAAAATTATTGTTGCGGGAAGACAGGCACCCAATAAAGAAAATCCCTTAGAATTTAAAACCTATATGGGTAATGATGCATTGATGGACGAATTGACAAGATACAATGCCACCCCAAAAGAAGTACTGGAAAATAGAGAATTGTTGGATTTTATTTTACCGGCTCTTCGACAGGATTATAAACTGAATGAGAGTTTGAATTATCACGGTGAGATATTAGATATTCCTATTATAGCCCATACGGGAGAAACGGATTATGAGGCAAATGAAGAAATTATGACACTATGGAAGCATGTGACAACCAATGATTTTCAGATTCAGAAATTTAAAGGCTCCCACTTTTTTGTTACAGAGTTGGGAGAGTCTTATAAGCAACAAGTAATTCAAGATGTTCTTAAGGAAAGCGGGGATGGAGATGAAAGCTGAAATTAGAATTTGCAGAGAATTTGCAGAAGAAATGCTGTTAAAAGCCGATGGACTGGATATAAAAAGAAATCTTTTACATAAATATTTGGCCTTAGAAATTTATAGCAGATGGTTCATGGAAAGCAAAATGCAAGTTTTTGAAAGCTGGTTTGCCTATTTCAAAGACATTGAAGAAAAGTACGGTCATAAAGACAGTTTAATTTTAGCAGACTATGCAGCAAGCTTTGCAGAGAAAGACAAAGATATTTTGCTCATAATAGAATGTGAACGATTGGAAGAAAGAATGCTTCCCGGGATACGGGAGTTTGCAGCAGAAACCTGCGAATATTTAGGCCGTGCTCAATGGTCCGGCAGGATAGAACGGTTTTTGCCCAGCAGTCAGGAACAAATAAGGAAACAGAGAAACAATACAGAAAAACCCATAGAGCTGAAATGCCTGCATGAAGAGTTTTATATTCATGCCCAAAATTCCCCAAAAGCTATTGCCCTTATCTGGTATGAAGAAAATCAGAGAAAAGTCATGAATTATGGGGAGCTTCGGGAAAAATCCTTAAAAGTCGCCGCAGAGCTTGCAGGCCAGGGAGTAAAAGAGGGCGATTTGGTGGGCATCTCTCTGGGGAAAGGCGTGGAACAAATTTTGGCGGTATATGGTGTTTTGGCGTTGGGAGGTGCCTATGTTCCCATTGGAATACAGCAGCCTTTTGAGAGAAAAACAAAAATTATGGAAACCGGAAGCATCAGCTATATTTTAACCGATGATAAGGGATTCAGGGAATTCGAAAAAGAAGAGCAGATAAATCCCATCCATGTAAGTGCGTGTTTGAATAATGAGGCATCTGTCAAAGAGCCTTTTTTAACCGGTACAGATAAGACCGCCTATGTAATTTTTACATCGGGGACAACAGGAACTCCTAAAGGAGTAGTGATATCTCACAGAGCTGCCTATAACACCATATATGATGTACGGGAAAAGTTTTCCGTAACAAAAAACAGCAGGGGAATAACCATTTCGGAACTAGATTTTGATTTATCGGTATTTGATATCTTAGGAATTTTATCGGCGGGAGGAGCAGTTGTAGTTGTTGATGAAGAGAATAAGAAGGAAGCTGCTTTTTGGAAAAGAGCCATTATAGAAAATGAAGTCACTGTTTGGAATTCTGTACCTGCTTTATTTGAAATGCTGATGACCGCTTGCGAGTCTGATAGTACAGAGCTGCCGTTAAAATCGGTACTGCTGTCAGGGGACTGGATAAAGCTGGATTTATTGGATAAATTGAGGGCACATACCAAAGAGTGCCGGTTTATTTCTCTGGGAGGCGCTACAGAAGCAGCAATTTGGTCTAATTATTATGAAGTGGAAAGGATAAAAAATGATTGGTGCTCTATTCCTTACGGGATGCCTTTAGGCAATCAAAAATGGAGGATTGTGAATGCCAGTGAATTGGACTGCCCTGATTATGTCAGCGGCGAGCTGTGGATTGGCGGTGCCGGAGTTGCAGACGGCTATCTGAATGACTATGAGCTGACCGGAGACAAGTTCGTCAAGTATGAGGGAGAAAGATGGTATCGGACGGGAGATCTTGCCCGGTATGATTCCGAAGGAATTGTTGAATTCCTTGGAAGAATGGATAGTCAGGTAAAGCTCAACGGTTATCGGATAGAGCTTGGGGAAATAGAAAATACCACTAAAAAATTTCCCCAGATTGCCGATGGAATAGCCGGCATTGTTGAAGAAGAACAAAAGAAGTATTTAGGAATGGTAGTCGTGCCGGATATAAACACGAAAATCACAACGAATATTGATTGTTCAGCAGATGATTATGGCTATGATGACAGTTGTTTAAAAGAACGAATGATTATAATCGGTAATTATTTAGGCCATCTGTGCAGTACATATGAGCAGGCCTTGAAAGAGAGAAAGGGCAATTTTGAGATTTTGGGATTTTGGAAGAGCTGGTTGGAAAAAAACACGCAAACGGAACAAAACGCTGATTTTAAAATACTTTTGGAGAATGTTTCTCCAAAAGGCACAAAATTGATTGAAATATTAGCAAGGTATACGGGATTGATCGAACAAGTGTTTCGGGGAAAAGAAAGAGCCAGTAAATTAATCGAGTATAAAGAGCTGTCTCCTGAATTTTGGTCTTTGGAAGGCGAGGATACCCAGTTCTTTATGGAAAAAATACTGGCAGAAAAAACCTTTAAAAAGCCTAAAGCTCGGGTTGCCATTTTAGGAGGAAGAAGCGGAGAAATCATACTGAAATATCTAAGCGATTTGAGGGAGGAACCGGAAGTTACACTATTTGAACGTTCTTATGGCATGCTTGATGCAGCCAGAGAAAAATTGCAGGAATCAGAGCTGGAAATAAGCTATTGTGTGATCGAGGATGGGGTATTGACCCAGGAGCAATTATTTGCTTTTGATGCTGTCATCGCCGTCAATGATCTGCATACTTATTGGAATCCAAGTGAAGGCGTCCGGCTGGCATCTATGCTATTGCAAAACGGCGGTAAATTATTTGCCATAGAATATGAAGAGATGGATCCTGTCGGTGTACTGATATCGGGAATATTGGAAAATGGCTTTAAAAGAAAGAGATTTGGCGGAAGGGAGAGGACAACCCTGCTTACGAAGGAGGAATGGATAAGGGAATTTGCTGTATCTTCCTTTGGTGATGTAAGAATTATACAAAGAGGCAATTTGGGAGCTATGTTATTCCAAGCTGAGGCTTCCTCCGGTCATTGCAAGTGGAAGGAAGAAACGTTTAAAGAATACTTAAGGGATGAACTGCCCTCTTATATGATTCCGGAAAAAATAATACTGGCTTCTCAAGTACGGTTCAGCAAAAACGGAAAGGTAGATAGGAAAGAAACCTTACGGCTGCTGAGAAAAAGCGGAAAGGCATCGCAAATTGAAATGGAATTGCAGGGAACAGAAAAAGAGATAGCAGAAATATGGAAGGAAATTTTACAGTGTAAAATAATCAGCAGCAATCAAAGCTTCTTTGAATTGGGCGGAGACAGTCTGTCAGCCACCAGGTTTCTGGCCAGAATCAAAAAGGATTACAATATTGAGATCCCTTTAAAAAAAGTATTCGAGGCCCCTTCTTTAAGCAGCGTTGCTGCTTTAGTGCAAGGAGAAACAGGGTTTAGCGAAAATTTGCTGGAGGGAGAGATTTAAATAAAAATCTGTATATAAGGGTAAAGGGGTGAATGAAATTAATGAAGTTAATGCAGGAGGAAAAATGGTATTGGTCAGAAAAAAACCACATCAGGATATTTTTACATAGCTTACAAACACAAGGAATTGAAATATACCTGGAAGAGGGAAGATTGAAGTACAAGGGAGACAAAGAAGCGATAACTCAACAGGTGCTGCAGAAACTTAAGAATGAAAAAGTCCGCTTAATAGAATATCTAACCGAGAAAGCAAAGGCAGAGTCAGACTGTTTTGAGCTTACCTCCATTCAGCAGGCCTATTATATGGGGAGAAATGATGCCTACGAGTTGGGGGGCATCAGCGCAAACTATTATTTTGAAGTTCAATTGAAAAGCCTAGAGGTGAAGAAGCTTGAAAAAACTTTGAATCAAGTGATTGCGGAGAATGATGCACTAAGAACCGTGATATTAGAGTCGGGTAAACAGACTGTGCTTTCTGATGTGCCTTTTTATCGACTAGAGGTTATTCAAGTTGACACAGAAGCAGAAATTTTAGAGTTGAGAGAAAAGTGGAAAAGGAAAATGTATTTATTGGAAACTTGGCCGATGTTCCTGATATTTTTGACAACCCATGATGAAAAAGCTTTTAAGCTTCATATGGGATTTGACTGCACGGTACTGGATGCATGGAGTGTAACCTTAATGCTGAAGCAAATTTTCGGATTATACGAGGGAAGGCAGGTTTTCTTTTCTGGATACACCTTTAAAGAATATTGTACACAATTGCAGAAAAACAAAAATCAGAGGATCGATTCCAATGCGTCAAAATATTGGACAGACAGAGCTGAAAATATAGCAAAAGCACCAAAGCTTCCTTACAAAACCCCCTTAGATCATATAAAAGTGCCTCATTTTCATCGGATGAGTTTTCATTTTTCCGAGAAGGAAACAGAGCTGCTTTATAGAAAGGTAAAGGAACACAAGTGTACACCTGCGGCGGTGGTTTGTACGGCATACATGAAGGTTTTATCCGAGTTTGCCAAGGGAAATAGCTTTACTTTGAATTTAACAGTATTCAGCAGATTGCCTTTTCACGAGGAAGTCCCTGAAATTTTGGGAGATTTTACGAACATAAGCGTGGCTGAGTATGGCTGTGATAAAAACATTAACTTTCAGGAGGAAGTAGCCAACACACAGCGTGAGTTTTGGAATTTAGTAAAATTCAGAGAATATGACGGTACGGAAATCATTCGCAAGCTGCAAAGAAATTCTCCTGCTGAAGCAACGCTGCCGGTAGTATTTACAGGAATCCTTCAGGGGCTTCGGCGACAAGCGGACTATTTGCCTCCTTGGGCGGAAGAGGTTTATTCATATAGCCAGACTCCTCAAGTGGCTTTAGACTATCAAGCTACTGATTTCCGAGGAAATTTATCTGTAAATTGGGATTATGTGGAAGAAGCCTTTGAAGAAGAACAATTAATAAAAATGTTTGATGCCAATATTCGATTGCTGCGGGATCTGATGAACAAAGAGTGGAATACAAAAATTACTGTGGATATGGGAAACAATGATGAAAGATAAGGTATATATTTTTAAAAATATAGATGAATGGAAGGATGAAGAGGTGGATTTTTTACTATCTGAATTGTCGGAAGAAAGAAAACAAAAATTAAAGAAATATAGAAAAAAAGAAGACCAAAAATTATCGGCAATGGCGTATCTCTTATTGAGGTATGCATTAGTTAAGGATTTTAATATAAGAGAAAAAATCACTCTGGTGCAGGAAGGATTTGGAAAACCATATTTACAGGAATATAAAGATATTTATTTTAATTTCAGCCATTGCTCTTCGTGTGCAGTATGTGCTGTTTCAACAGAAAAGATAGGGGTGGATATTGAATATATCGCTAAGGAAAGACTCCTTCTTTCGGAGCTGGTTTTGGCACAGGGGGAGATGGAATTGGTCAGATGTGCAGAAAAAAAGGAAGAAATCTTTGTCCGGCTATGGGTGCTGAAGGAAAGCACGGTAAAAAGGGACGGCGTAGGATTAATGTACGGTGTCAATCATCTGGATTTTTCCAAGGACAAAGAAGGCATATTTTACAAATACAATAGAATTTATCACACCAGGAAAATCAATAATCTTTATATTGCCGTATGCGGACAAAATCCCGTTGAATTTATTTTCGTATCTAAAAATGACTTAAAATTCATATAGAAAGGAAATTTTATGTTAATAAAAGATATTTTTACAAAATACTTTAGTGAAAAAAGAGACGATATAATCTTTTACAATGTGTGTGAAGAAAGGATTTCTTTCCAAGAGTTGAAAAAAGACGTGGAAAGTATTGCAGACTGTCTTTCTAAAACGGAAGCTGTGCACGCATTGGATTATGTTCTGTTGCAGATAGGAGATAAGAAAGAGTTTTTATCTTTACTGATTGCTTTATTTTATTTAGAGGCTATTCCGGTAATACTTCCCGTTTGCACCGGAATAGCCGGTTTGGAGCAGTTACAAAAAATTCAGTCGGAGCATCCTGGAATACTAATTTTGGCAGATGAAGAAGGAGAAAAAAATCTTAGCAGCCTGTCGGAAGGAAATTTAATTCCTCTTAATATCAGAAAAATAAAACCGGGTATGGAATTGGATAGGGGATTAAGAGCAAAAGGCATGCCGGATGAATCACTTATCATGTATTCTTCAGGAAGTACGGCAGAGCCAAAAGGAACCATATTAACGGCTGAAAACATTTTAAGCGCCATAAAAATAAGAAATGATTATTATGAGGTAAGCCCCTCTGATAAATTTATGACCTGGATGTCTCTGGAGCATATCGTTGGCATGATCGATTTTCTGTTTGTGCCTTTTTATAACGGCTGCTCGTGCATTTACTCGGAAATCAGCTCTTTTTTGGCAAATCCCAAAGAATGGTTTGACATTTTGGAACAATACCAGGTAACCATAACCGCCGCACCGAATTTTGCGTATAAGTATATGACAGATGCCATAGAACAAGGGGAATATTGGGATTTATCTTCTGTTCGAATAATGATGAACCTGGGGGAACCCATTTCCCGAAAAATAATAACGGATTATTTGCATTGTGTAAGCACATTCCATATAGAAGGAGAGAATTTACTGTGCATATATGGATTAAGTGAAACCACCTCAGGAGTAGTGATAAACAAAGCCCACTGCACCAAGAAACTGTTGGAAAGCGGTAGGATTCAGTCAAAAATTGATTTTGATATGGAACATTTTGATCACATTAAAGAAGACTTGATATGCCAGGGAAAAGCAGTTTCTCATACTCAAATACGAATTGTAAATGAAGAAGGGAAAGAAATACAAGAATATTGTATCGGCCATATTGAGCTCAAAGGAGATACCGTTTGCAAGGGATATTTCTGTGCAAGCAACAAAAAAATGTTACAGGATGGGTGGCTTTCCACAGGAGATATCGGACTGATGGCAGAAGGAGAGCTGTATGTGATCGGAAGGAAAAAAGACGTTCTGTTCTCCTACGGAAGAAACATTTATCTGAGAGATATTGAATACACTGTTTCCAAGTACTTTCATCTGAGAAATGTTGCTTGCGGCGAAAATATACCCGGCAGAGGGGAATCATATATTTATGTTTTTGCTGAGTCTGCCGAAGTCAATTCAGAGAAATTAAAAACAGAAATAAAGCACACCGTCTTAAAAGAATTGGGAATTAAAATTCAAGACGTCCGGCTGACGGATAAGCTAAGCAATACGAAAGCCGGCAAAATAAGCAAGGCAGAAATACTGAAAAAATATCATGGCCATAGGAGTGAGGCTAAAAAAGAAGGAAGCAGACAGAATGAGGATGCAGAATTAAAGACCTTGTTAACAGAACTTTTTAATGAAGAAATCGGCGATGAAACTTTTATTTATGATTTTGCCGATGACTCCTTAAAGATGTTTCGGCTGATAGGAGCTGTTTATAAAAAATTTGGCATTGGTTTGGGAATTATGGAGCTTACAGAAATACAAACCGTTAAGGAATTATGGGATGTGATTGTAAATCATTTGTCCCGTGAAAGGCAGACAAAAACAACGGAACTTGAAAAAAACAGCAGCTGTAAAACGTCTATCCAAGAGGCTTATTTACTGGGAAGGCAGCAGGAATTTTTCGGAAATCGAAATATGTCCCACTTTTATATGGAGGTTGAGCATACCTTAAATCTAGAAAAGGCAGAAAGCAGCATACGGAGATTGGTGGAGAGGCACCCTATGCTGCGTACAATTTATAAGGAATCGGAAAAGGTCATTTTGGATGAACAGATTGCACAGGAATTCCATCTGGAAACAGTGAAGCATGAATCATGGGAAATATGGGCGGAAAACAGAAAAAAGATACAGTCCATAGTAAACGATCCTGGGGTATGGCCCCTGTTCAGTATAAAAAATATTTGTATCGCAGATGATGTAAATGTTCTGGCCATTGATATGGATATGTTGATTGCAGATGGATTTAGTCTGCAAATCTTATTTCAGGATT
This sequence comes from Firmicutes bacterium UBA6648, assembly GCA_002455605.1. Lineage (GTDB taxonomy): Bacteria > Bacillota > Clostridia > Peptostreptococcales > Anaerovoracaceae > Aminipila. The sequence continues at coordinate 928 of DKLE01000006.1, read as the reverse complement.
TTAGAAAATTTTATCAGGGAGAAAGCCTGGCTGACATAAAATCTTCTTTTGAAGATTACTTACAGGAGCTAGAGGAAAGAAAAAACAGTGACAAATACATAGAAGACAAGGAATTTTGGTTGAAAAGGGCGGGAAATTTTCCTCAAAGCCCTAAATTACCTATCTTGAACAAAGAAAATACGGATCCCAATATTTTTAAAAGAACAGAAACGGTCTTTTCAACGGAAGAGTGGACAAAGCTGGAGGATTTTGCTAAAGCTAATGATGTTACAGTTAGTATTTTATTGCTGTCTCTGTATACAAGAACTCTTAAGAGATGGTGTGAAGCGCCGGATTTTGCTGTGAATGTTACCGTTATTGACAGACCGTTACAACTGCCGGATATCAATGAGGTGGCAGGGGATTTTACAACAAACGTATTATTTGATTATTGTCATTGGGATTATCTGGGACTAAGTTTCAAAGAAGAGCTTATTCATAATAAAAATAAGCTATATACCTATTTGGATCACGATTATTTTAACGGAGTGGAGGTAATCCGGGAAATAGCCAAAAAGGAGCAGAATGCCTCCGCGCTGATGCCGGTGGTCTTTACTAGCATGCTTTTTTCTCAAAAAAATGCAGTAGATTATGACCAAATCAGGTATTTTATCACTCAAACCTCCCAAGTTTATTTGGATTGCCAGATTTATCAGTATGAAAACAAATATGCGGTAGTTTGGGATTATTTAGAAAAAATCTATCCGGAAAATATGGCAGAAGCCATGTTCCGATATTACTGTCAATTGATCCGGCATATTATAGACGGAGAAGGAATGGAGTACGTGACCATAGAGGAAGAAAAAATAATTGCGCAGTATAACCGTACGGATAAAGAATTTACGGAGAAAACTCTAAGCCAGATGCTGGAAGAGATATTTATTCAATA
>DKLE01000007.1 GCA_002455605.1 Firmicutes bacterium UBA6648 | reverse complement strand
TAAAAAGATAATAAGCTAAATTAATATAATTATTATAGCATAAAAACAATGAGTTTTAAACCTTTTTCACCTATAAAACTATGTTAAAAAATAAACTTTTCAAATTTTCAGACAATGCCTTTAGAGGGGGTTGTAATTGGAAAATTTTAGCGTATATTATATAGTTAGGTAAATCTTGATCTATATGTTTAGTACCCGATTTTATAGATTCAGATTGAGTAAATATTTTTTAAGGAGGCTGATTATGAAAACCATTATGACAGGAAATGAAGCAGTGGCAAGAGGTGCCTATGAAGCTGGACTTGTTTTTGCATCTGCTTATCCGGGAACTCCAAGCACAGAAATATTGGAAAACATTGTTCAATATAAGGAAGATATCTACTGTGAATGGGCTCCCAACGAAAAGGTTGCATTGGAAGCTGCTATCGGAGCTTCGGTTGCGGGCGTTCGATCTATGGCAGCTATGAAACATGTTGGAGTCAATGTTGCTGCTGATCCATTGTTTACTTTCGCCTATACAGGTGTAACAGGCGGATGTGTTCTTATTTCTGCAGATGATCCCGGCATGCACAGTTCTCAGAATGAACAGGACAACCGAAATTATGCATTTGCTGCGAGAGTTTTAATGTTAGAACCTTCCGATAGTCAGGAATCGAAAGACTTTATGAAATTAGCACTGGAGCTTTCAGAGAAGTTCGACACGCCGGTTTTGCTGCGGATGACTACCAGAGTCTGTCACAGTAAAGGACTGGTGGAGCTTAGTGACAGAGTTGAAATGCCCCTTGTGAAATATGAAAAAAATATTAAGAAATTTGTAGCTACTCCGGCTAACGGAAAGGTTATGAGAAAAAATCTGGTTAACCGTTTGGCAGAGATGGAGGCTTATGCCAATAAGGCAGATATCAATCAACCGGAATACAACGGAACAGAAGTAGGAGTTATCACTTCCGGTATTTCCTATCAATACGCGAGAGAGGTGTTCGGAGATGATGTTTCATACCTAAAGCTGGGAATGACATTTCCGATGCCAATGGATCTGATCAGGGAATTTGCCCGCAAGGTGAAAAAGCTCTATGTCATCGAAGAAATGGATCCGTACATAGAAAATCATTTAAAGATGGCAGGTATTGAATGCATCGGAAAAGAAGTGATTCCGGAATATGATGAATTAAATCCGGACATAGTAAGAACAGCAATTTTCGGCAAGACAGAAGAAGGCATAAAAGCAAGAAGAGAAGCCGTAGTAAGGCCTCCTACACTATGTGCAGGATGTCCCCACCGAGGATTTTTCTATGCACTCAGCAAGAAAAAGAATGTAATGATAACAGGGGATATCGGCTGCTATACGCTGGGATCGGCACCTCCGCTTTCTGCTATTGATACTTGTTTCTGCATGGGAGGAAGCATCAGTGCCGGACACGGTGCGGCACAGGCATTAAAGAAGGCTGGAAATCATGACCTGAAGGTCGTTTCCGTAATCGGTGATTCAACCTTTTTTCATTCGGGAATTAACAGCTTAATTGATGCTGTTTACAACAAGGGCTGCAATACTTCTGTCATTTTAGACAATCGCATTACAGGAATGACAGGACATCAGCAGAATCCAGGTACGGGATATACTTTAATGGGCGATGCAACCACTGAGGTAGATATTCCAAAACTATGTCAAGCCATTGGGATGAAAGAAGAAAATATTTATATTGTTAATCCAAACAAGCTGGATGAAGTGAATAAGGCTTTAGAAGACGCTATAGCCAAAGATGAGCCGACAGTAGTTATCACCAAATGGCCGTGTATATTAAAGAAATTCACTCCGCAGGACAAGAAGGAATTTGACCTATCTCCGAAGAAGTGTGCAATTAATCAGGAAAAGTGTAAAAAATGTAAGCTGTGTGTAGGTGTTGGATGTCCGGCTATTCATTCCGGTGAAAAGGTGGAAATTGATGAAGCATCCTGCACAGGATGCACAGTCTGCAAGCAGGTTTGTCCGTTTAATGCAATTGAGGAGGTGTAGGCATGAGTGAAGTAAAAAATATTTTGTTAGTCGGAGTTGGCGGACAGGGTACAATTCTAGCCAGCAAAGTTTTATCAGAAGGTTTGGTGGAAGCCGGATATGACGTAAAAATGTCAGAAATTCATGGAATGTCCCAAAGAGGAGGAAATGTAAGTACACAAATCCGTTATGGAAAGAAAGTGTATTCTCCTATTGTAGGCAAAGGTGAAGCAGATGTAATTGTAGCTTTCGAAAAAATGGAGGCCCTGCGCTGGATTGAATATTTACGGCATAACGGCAAGATGGTAGTAAATGATTTTGAAATTCCATCCGTACCGATTTTAATGGGTAAGGCCGAATATCCGGAGGGGATTTTAGAAGAGCTGTCGGAAAAAGCATCTGTTCTGGTTATAAAAGCGGCTGAGATTGCTGAGAATTTAGGCAACAGTAAGGCCATGAACATTGTTTTATTGGGCGCTTTGGTTAAGGCGATGAATGTAGATGGAGTAGATTGGAAGAAGGCCATTGAAAACAATGTTAAAAAAGGATTCGAAGAACTGAATTTAAAAGCATTTGACGCAGGATATAAGCTTTAAATAAAGCATATATAAAGAAAAGATAAAAACAAAAATAATTGAAGTTAGTGTAGGTATTAGGACAAAGGTCCTATAGGAGGTATTGCCATGAAAGAAAGAGAGAAATTTGGCTCGAGGTTAGGCTTCATATTGGTCTCCGCTGGTTGTGCCGTTGGTCTTGGTAATGTTTGGAAGTTTCCTTACATTACAGGTATTTACGGAGGAGCAGCATTCATTTTAATCTATTTGTTATTTCTTGTTATATTGGGCCTGCCGATTATTGTAATGGAATTTGCGGTTGGGCGAGGCAGCCAGAAAAGTGCGGCTTCTTCCTTCCGAGTATTGGAACCTGAGGGGACAAAATGGCATTTGTTCGGATATATTGCCATGGCGGGTAATTACTTGCTGATGATGTTCTATACCATGGTTGGCGGCTGGATGCTCTACTATTGCTTTAAATCCATCAGAGGCGATTTTATCGGTTTAAACCCGGATCAGATTGCCGGTGATTTTGGAGAGATGTTAGGATCGCCGGGAACTCTTACGGTTTGGACGGTTATTGCAGTTTTAATATCCTTTGGAATTTGCTCCATGGGATTGAAAAACGGAGTAGAAAAAATAACAAAAATTATGATGATATGTTTAATAGCACTGATGGCTGTGCTGGCTGTTCGCTCCATCACCCTGGAAGGTGCAGGAGAAGGTTTAAGTTTTTATCTGAAACCTGATTTTGGAAGAGCAATGGAACAAGGCCTTGGTAATGTAGTATTTGCGGCCATGGGGCAGGCATTTTTCACTTTATCAATCGGTATGGGTTCCATGGCTATATTCGGAAGCTATTTAGATAAGTCCCGTTCTCTTACAGGAGAGGCTATCAGTATTACGGCATTAGATACGTTAGTGGCTTTGCTGGCAGGTATCATTATTATTCCTGCATGTTTTGCCTTCGGAGTAGAACCCGGAGCAGGACCAAGCTTAATTTTTATCACATTACCGAACATTTTTAATCATATGACAGGTTCTCGTTTATGGGGAGGATTCTTCTTCTTATTCTTATCCTTTGCGGCTCTGACAACTATAGTTGCAGTTTTTGAAAACATTATTTCTTATGCTATTGATCTTTGGAATTGGGAAAGAAAAAAGGCTGTTTTGATTAACATCGTAGCAATTATTGTTCTGTCAATGCCATGTATTTTAGGCTTTAATGTTTGGAGCGGATTCCAGCCTATCGGAGCGGGAACCAACATCATGGACTTAGAAGACTTTATCGTATCCAATCACGTTTTACCTTTAGGCTCCATGGTTTATCTGATGTTCTGTACGTATCGATATGGATGGGGATGGAAAGGCTTTATAGAAGAAGCTAACACTGGTGAAGGCAGAAGATTCCCTGCAGCAGTTCGTGGGTATGTATCTTATATACTTCCGCTGATTGTGCTTGTCATATTCTTTAAAGGATATTGGGATAAATTCCACTCTGCAACAGCTATGATAGTAGCAGCTGCAATAGTATTAGGACTTTCATACATAGTATTTTATAGGAAAAAGGGTACTATACCAAGAGAAGGTTAAGGGATAAATTTATTGTTTGAGGAGATGGTTTTATGAAAAATTTTGATGAATTAATTCAAATTGTTCAAAAAGATCCTCAAAAGAAAAAAGTAGTTGTGGTGGCTGCTCATGATGAGCATACCTTAGAAGGGATTAATAGAGCTTATGAAAATGGCATTATTGTACCGGTTTTAATCGGGGATAAGGCTAAAATAAAAAGCATTATTAAAAAAGAAGGTTTTTCTTTTCTGGAAGCAGAAATTATAGATATAAGCGATGACATTGAGGCCGCATATACGGCAGTTAGGATGATTCGCGAAAGAAAAGCGGATTTTATAATGAAGGGGAAGCTTCAGACGGCAGATTTACTAAAACAGGTGGTAAATAAAGAATATGGTCTGAAAGCTTCGGAGGTTATGTCCCATGTGGGATTGTTTGAAATTCCTGGCTGCGATAAATTGATGGTGATCACGGATGGGGGGATGCTTCCCTATCCTGATGTGAAGCAAAAAGCCGGGATTATTGAAAATGCATTGATGGTGCTGAAAAAATTAGGCTATAATATGCCGAAAGTGGCCGCATTGGCTGCGGCAGAAGTAGTAAATCCTAAGATGAAAGAATCCATGGATGCGGCAGAATTGAAGAAAATGAATCAGGAAGGAACTTTAACAGGCTGTATTGTTGAAGGCCCTATCTCCTATGATTTAATGATAAGCAAGGAGGCAGCGAAGATAAAGGGTTACGAAAGTCCCGTGACCGGTGACACGGACATTTTGCTGACTCCTGACATGACAACCGGGAATCTTCTGGCGAAGTCCCTTATGTACAGCGCAGGAGCCAAAATGGCAGGAATTATTGTAGGGGCTGTTGTGCCAATTGTTCTTGTATCCAGAGGAGCCAGTTCGGAAGAAAAGTTCTTTTCAATCGTACTAGCAGCAGCGGTATGCGAATAAAAACAGGAGGCAAAAAGTATGAGTTATAGAATTTTAGCTATTAATCCGGGTTCAACCTCTACAAAGATTGCTTTGTATGAAGAAGAAACCAAGATTTTTGAAAAATCTCTTTCCCATACTGCAAAAGAACTGGAGGCATTTGATGAAGTTCTGGATCAGTTTGAATTTAGAGAAAAAGTTATATTATCTGTTCTCAAAGAAGAAAATATAGAAGTAAGCAGTTTATCCGCAGTAGTCGGACGAGGCGGTATGCTGCCTAATATGAAGTCCGGCGGATATTTGGTTACCAAAGAAATGATAGACGCTTTTCGGGAGGGCCTTGCCTCTCCCCATGCTTCTAACTTGGGAGCATTGCTTGCTTATGAAATTGCAGAACCTTTAGGGATTCCCGCGTATATTTACGATTCGGTAACTTCTGATGAATTGGAGGAGATTGCCAAGATAACAGGTATGCCGGGAATCAGAAGGGAAAGTATGTGCCATGTACTAAATATGAAAGCTGTTTCAAGAAAAGTAGCCGAAAAATATGGAAAGAAATATGAAGATATGAATATTTTAGCGGCTCATCTGGGAGGTGGCATAAGTATGAGTGTACACCATCAAGGGAAGATTATTGACTGCATAAGAGACGATGAAGGACCTTTTTCCCCGGAAAGATCGGGCAGTATACCAATGCTGTATGTGGTGGATTTATGCTATTCCGGTAAATATACAAAAAAGGAAATGGTTAAAAGAATAAGAGGAAACGGTGGATTGAAAGCCTATCTGGGAACTCAAGATCTAAGAGATGTGGAAGCAATGGTAGCGGACGAGAATAAGCAGGCTCAAATTCTGTTTGAAGCGCAGGCCTATCAGATTGCTAAAGGAATAGGCGAGATGGCACCTGTTCTTGGGGGAAGGTTTGATTGTATTATTTTAACAGGAGGAATGGCTTATTCAAAGTCTCTTATTGAAAAGATTTCAGAGAGAGTACAGTTTATTGCTCCTATCGAAGTGGTTCCTGGTGAGGATGAAATGGAAGCGTTGTCTTTTGGTGCTTTAAGGCTTGTTAAAGGCCAAGAAGAAGCAAGGATATATGCACGTCCATAAAAGGAGGTTAAAAAATGATTGCAAAAAGTATGGAAAGCTATGTGAAAGGCAGCTCAGCTATAAGAGCTATGTTTGAAGAAGGTGCTCGATTAGCTAAGATCTATGGCAAAGAAAATGTATATGATTTTAGCTTGGGGAATCCTAATGTGGCACCTCCGGAAGAAATAAAGCAGTCGATTATTAATATTTTAGAATCGGAAGAGCCTACCTTTCTTCATGGTTATATGAATAATGCGGGATATGAGGATGTAAGAAATACCATTGCAGAGCATTTAAATAAGCTTCATGGCACCCGATTTACAGAGAGAAATATATTGATGACTGTGGGTGCGGCAGGAGGCTTAAATGTAACCTTTAAAACACTGCTGGATCCAGAGGATGAGGTAATCGTATTTGCACCTTATTTCGGTGAATACAGAAGCTATGCGGCCAATTACGGAGCGAAGCTTGTGGTTATTCCACCCAACATACCAACCTTCCAGCCGGACTTAAATAAACTGGAAGAAAGCATTACATCCCAGACAAAGGCTGTGATTATTAATTCTCCCAACAATCCTACAGGTGTTGTTTATGCGGAAGATACCATTAAGGAAATGGCAGAAATTTTAAATAAAAAACAGCAGGAATTTAAAACCGATATTTATTTAATCGCGGATGAACCTTACAGGGAACTAGTGTATGACGGAGTGTCGGTTCCATATGTAACAAAATATTACAAGAACACAATTGTGGGATATTCCTACAGCAAATCTCTGTCTCTTCCTGGAGAAAGAATCGGCTATCTGGTTCTGCCTGATGAGCTTTCAGATTTCGAAAACGTTGTCAGTGCAGCTACCACAGCGAACAGAATATTAGGATTCGTCAATGCCCCTTCAATCATGCAGAGAGTGGTGGCTGACTGTATCAATTCAGCGGTAGACGTAAACATCTATAATAAAAACCGTGAGACATTATATAACGGCCTGACGGAGATTGGCTATGAGTGTATAAAACCGGAAGGCGCATTCTATTTATTCGTAAAATCACCGATTGAGGATGAGAATGAATTTTGCAGGATGGCCAAGGAACACCGGGTACTCTTGGTACCTGGCAGTTCCTTTGCATGCCCAGGCTATGTGAGAATGGCCTACTGCGTGGCTTATGACACCATTGTGAACGCTTTGCCGGCTATGCGGGAAGTGATGGAAGAAGTAAAAAAATCAGTGTAATATATAAGGAATAGCAAAATAAAATAGAATAACTTGGATATCCCTTTCATATATTGTATCAGTATTGTACGGAAGGGGTATTTTTTATGGAGAATTTGAACATATATGAAAGTATCTGGGAAAGGACACAGGGCGATATTTATGTTGGCATCGTTGGCCCTGTCAGAACCGGCAAATCAACTTTCATTAAAAGATTCATGGATTTGCTTGTAGTGCCTAACATTGACAACACATATGTAAAAGAGCGGCTGCAGGATGAATTGCCACAGAGCGGGGCTGGCAAAACTATTACAACAACAGAACCTAAATTTGTACCGGCAGAAGCAGTTCCTTTTCAGCTGGAAGGCAATATGAATTTTAAAATGCGCATGGTAGACTGCGTTGGTTATATGGTACCCGGAGCACTTGGTCATATTGAGGAGGGTAAAGCACGCATGGTAAGTACCCCTTGGAGTGCTAACAAGATGCCCTTTGAAGAGGCTGCGGAAGTAGGTACCAGAAAAGTAATTAGAGAGCATTCAACTATAGGAATTGCTGTTACAACAGACGGAACCATAGGAGATATAGAGAGAGAATCTTATTTAGGAGCAGAAGAGCGGGTTATAAGGGAATTGAAAGAATTGAAAAAACCGTTTGTAGTAATTGTGAACAGTACCGAACCTTCCGGAAAAACTGCCGGTGAGGTGGTAGAGGAAATAAGAAATAAGTTTGATGTGCCTGTCAGGGCAGTAAACTGTGCAAAAATGAGTGAGGCAACAGTCAAAGAAATTCTTACTGATGCCCTGATGCAATTCCCTGCTTCCCAGATTAATTTCTATTTTCCGGGGTTTGTGGAAGGCCTTACGAAAGAGCATTGGATTAAAGCGGCTATTATCTCGGGAATTAAGGATTGGATTAAAGAACTGGATAACATTGATCAAGTAAAACAATCTATCAGCACGTTGGAAGATGGACAGCTAATTTCTGGAATCAATATTACTAACATGGATCTGGGTACAGGTGATATAGACGTTCAGGTGGAAATGGTAAGCGGCCTGTTCTATAAAGTGGTAGAAGAAATGATGGAACAGCCGGTTAAAAATGACTATGAGTTCTTTGAACTGTTAAAAGAATTCTCTGCTTCCAAAAAGGCATACGATAAGCTAAAGGATGCCATGGAGCAGGTTGAGCGGGACGGATATGGAATTGTACAGCCAAAGCTGACAGAAATGGCTTTGGATGAACCTGAAATATTCAAGCAGGGGAATAAATACGGTGTATGCCTGAGAGCAAAAGCACCTTCCTTACATATTATAAAAACAAATATTTCTACAGAAATTTCTCCGATTGTAGGCACCGAAAAGCAGTCTGAAGATTTGGTTAAGTATTTGCTGAATGAGTTTGAAAGTGATCCTTCAAAAATTTGGGAAACGAACATCTTTGGGAAATCCCTTCAGGAAATGGTAACGGAACAAATGGAAAATAAACTTTCTAATGTACCTGAGCATATCAGAGGAAAGGTTCAGAAGTCACTGCAGAAAATCAGTGATGAAGGGAAGGATTATTTCATTTGCATTATATTGTAAGTAGAAAGTGGATACAAGAATAATCGGGCTCTATCTTTTCGACAAATACAGACAAAAGGATTGAAGTTATAAAAAGGACTTGATAAAATAGGAAAAAGAAGAAGTGGCAGTACGAAGGAGATAAAAATGAATATAGAACACAATCCTATTGAGGTTGAAGAGAATGAAGAGTCTTGGTTAATTTTAAAACTGAAGGAACAAACTTTTGCTGTAAATTGTCAGGATGTTATAGGGATCTTTCGAGCAGAAACAGAGATTTCTCAAATGGCTGGATATTCAGGGCATGTAAGAGGTGTGATAGATTTCAGAGGATCGGTTGTGCCTCTGTTGGAATTAAGAAGTGTACTTGGAATGACAGCGTTTGAACAGGAACATCGGGAGTTCTGTGATATGATGGAATTACGTAAGGGGGATCATATAAGGTGGGTACAGGAATTACAGCGGTGCATACATGAAAAGGATGAATTCAAATTGGCCACGGATCCCCACCAGTGTGCTTTTGGAAAGTGGTATGACAGTTATCATACGGATAATCAATCGGTGCTGCTGGATTTGAGGAAAATTGATGAGCCTCATAAAAAGCTGCATGAAACGGCATTGAAGGTGTTTGAATGCAATCATATCCAAGATGAAGAAGCGAGAAAAATAAAAGAAGAAGAGTTGATGCAAAAGGCCTCAGAGGAATATATGCCGAAGGTTGTGAGACTGCTGGAAGAAATGAAACAGGTCTATAAAGAGGGCTTTCGAGAAATGTGTGTGGTCATTGCAGATGAAAAAGAAAAAATGTTAGGGCTTTTAGTTGATGAAGTGACCGCCGTTGAGTCATTGTCTGCAGTTGAATCA
>DKLE01000153.1:1923-19761 GCA_002455605.1 Firmicutes bacterium UBA6648 | reverse complement strand
TGTATCTAAGCTGGACAGACTTTGCGGAACAATAAAAGACGGTATTATGTTTATTGAAGACGCATTGGGCAAGAATATTCGTATAAATATTATTAATATGGGAATGATTGATGGGACACATACAGGCCGAATGATACTTAACATTATGAATGCTTTTGCTGAATTTGATAAAGCGATGATAATAGAGAGAACTCAGGTTGGAAAAGCAATTGCAAAGACAAAGGAAGGTTTTAAAGAAGGCCGTCCTAAAAAATTTTCTAATGCTGAAATAGACGAGGCTCTGGCCTTATTGAAGACAAACAGCTATAAGGTCGTGGAAGAAAAGACAGGGATTAGTAAGAGCACTTTAATAAGAGCCAAAAGAGTATAAATTACATGCAATAGGTATAATAGATATAAATGAACAGAGAGGAATTAAAATGCTTTCAAAAGAGAAAATTGATAGAATTAATGTATTGGCTAAAAAATCTAAGAGTGTAGGACTCTCCGATGATGAGAAAGAAGAACAGCAAATACTCAGAAAAGAATATTTAGCAAAATTCAGGGAATATTTCAGAGGACAATTGGAAAATATAGAAATTGTTGAAGAGATAGAGGAAGACGTCGAAATTAAAGAAAAAGTGAATTAATTTTTTTGGAATTAACAGCGAGAAGTAACAAATTTCTCGCTGTTTTCTTTATATAGTATTTCTGGAGGTATATGCGTTATGAAGAAATACTATCATTTATTAACCTGTTGTGCGGTCATTGTTATAATCATCAGTATTTTTTCAGGATTCAGTAATCCTGTGGAAGAAGATATTATAAAAGATATACTGGAACAAAGGACAAGCATTATGCAAAAAGCTTTTTATAATCAAATAACAAAAGACAAGGCGGAATCGGAATTAGAGAAAATTGAAACATACCCAATTATTACGGAAGACATAAAACAATTAAGGCAATGGGAAAATACGCAATTGGATATTGTAAAGAAAATGAATATTACCTATATAGAATCTGAAAAAAGCTTGTTAGAATTCACCACTTACAGGGTAAATATTCTATGGGAAATGAGTGGGCTTAGTGAAGAATATTTTATGGAAGGCGATTATCATGCGGTTTTCAAGAAAATTAATAATCAATACAAGCTCTCTTGCTTTGATCCAATTTAAGGGAAAAAACAATTTCATATTTATTTAGTAGGAAATTGAAAAAAAGGGTTTAAATTTTTGGAAATGTTGGTATAATATTATATTGGAAATAATTTTTATGTATAAATAAATAAAAGGAGCAAATTATGCGACAGGTATATCTAGATTATTCAGCAACGACTCCCGTAAAGGAAGACGTCATGAAGGCAATGATTCCATATTTCACAGAAATGTTTGGTAATCCATCCAGCTTATATACAATTGGTGCGGCCTCCAGAGAAGCCATAGAAAAAGCCAGAGGTCAAGTGGCAAAACTGATCAATGCTCAGGATAAGGAAATATTTTTTACATCCAGCGGAACGGAAGCGGATAATTGGTCTGTTTTAGGAATAGCAGATACTTTAAAGAATAAAGGTAATCATATTATCACCACTAAAATAGAGCACCACGCTATGCTTCACTCTTGTGAATATCTTGAAAAGCACGGCTATGAAGTAACATATCTTGAGGTTGAGCCCGATGGAAGAGTAAACCCTGAAACCTTAAAAGCAGCTATTACTGACAGAACCATTCTAATCAGTATTATGTTTGTGAACAATGAGATTGGGACTATACAGCCTATAAAAGAATTGGCGGCTATAGCAAAGGAACATGGAATTATATTCCATACTGATGCGGTACAAGCTCTTGGCAATGTCCCAATTGATGTAAAAGATTTAGGCGTTGATTTAGTGTCTTTATCTGCACACAAAATTTATGGGCCTAAAGGTGTCGGAGCATTATATATCAGAAAAGGTATCCGCTTATCTAATTATATGCATGGCGGTGCCCAAGAAAGCAAAAAAAGAGCGGGAACAGAAAATCTTCCCGGTATTGTAGGTTTTGGCAAAGCTGCAGAGATTGCTTACGAACATCTTGACGAACATATTAAAAAGGTCAGCGAGCTGAGAGACTATTTTGTTGATCAAGTGATGTCAAAAATAGAGAATGTGACAATGAACGGAAGCAGAGAATTCAGACATCCGGGAAATGCAAATCTTACTTTTGAATATATTGAAGGGGAAGCCATGCTTCTATACTTAGACATGAAGGGGATTGCAGTTTCTACCGGATCGGCATGCTCTTCTGCATCCCTTGTGCCTTCTCATGTTCTTTCTGCACTCAACATTCCGGTAGAGAAAATACATGGTTCATTGAGATTTACAGTGGGAGATCCGACTACAAAAGAAGATCTTGATTATGTTGTAGAACAATTAGCAGAAGTTGTAAATAAATTAAGAAACATTTCATCAGTTTCTAAGACGAAAGGGTGGTAATATATTATGGCAATGTATAACGATAAGGTGATGGATCATTTTATGAATCCGCATAATGTGGGAGAACTTGAAAATCCGGACGGAACAGGTACATATGGAAGTCCTGTTTGCGGCGATATGATGAAAATAGATATAAAGGTTGAGAATGATGTCATCAAGGATGCCAAATTTAAGACTTTTGGGTGCGGTTCTGCCATAGCGTCTTCAAGTGTTGCGACAGATATGATTATTGGATTGACCATAGACGAGGCTCTAGCGATAACCAATAAGCAGATTATTGATGAACTGGGAGGTCTTCCGGCAGTTAAGATTCACTGCTCTGTACTGGCTGATCATGCGATTAAATCTGCCATTTATGATTACGCTCAGAAGAATGGCAAGACCTATAAGGGGCTTGAGGGCTTTGATCCCAATGCAGAAGAAGATGAACACGATCACTGCGGGATCGAATAAAAACTAAAAATAAAAAATACAGAATATTTCCCGTCAGACTTGTGTCTGGCGGTTTTTTTGTGTCCAAAAAATGTGCATAAATTAATAGAATGTCCATATACATGAAATATGGACAAAGGTGAGGTAGATACATATGGATTACAAAAGCATTATACAAGAGCAGCTTGCTAATTTAAATCTCAGTGAACTGGAAGCTATTATGGAAGATACATCTCTTCAAAGTGGTGGATTAGTTCAGAACTTAAGTATTCAGGATATCATAAATAATGCAGTAAACGGCAAGCCAATATTTGATTCACAGGTTATCATTCAAAGCTTTATTGATTTATTTCTGTATGAAATAAAGAGCAGTTTGATTCTTGGAGTTCAACTGGTCACTATCTGCATCGTAATAGGCCTCTTGACGAATCTTTCCAATTCTTTTGGGAATAAAGCGGTATCGAGGCTGGGGATTATTGTGTGCAGTTGTTTTGTAATAGGCTTGTGTCTGAACAATTTTTCTCAAACTTTCAATATGTGTTCGGATACGCTTAATACAATGACAAGGACCATGCAAATTTTACTGCCGATTCTAATACCGCTCTTAATCAGTATTGGGGGTATCACTACAGGGAGTATATTGAATCCTGTTATCGTCGGATCCATTACGCTGTTCAACACGATCCTTCAGAACTTTATATTGCCGGCAATTTTTATCTCTTCTATTTTTATTTTAGTAAACAGCCTTACAGACAGGGATTATGTGAACAAGCTGGCGGTATTTCTAAGAAGTGTGGCCACCTTTGCAACTGGACTATGTGTCACTTTTTTTGCAGGAATTACCGCAATACAAGGCTTTGTATCTGAATCTGCCGATGGTGTACTTATCAATACTGCCCGTTATTCTGTCAATAATTTTGTTCCTATAGTAGGAGGGTTTGCGGCAGACTCTATCGATATGGTTTTGTCATGTATAGGAGTTATAAAAAACGGCATCAGTATTTTTGGTGTAATCCTTATTGTATCGTTACTGGCTATACCACTGATAAAATTAATGGCAATTGCCGTCATATATAAAATAACGGCAATCATTATTGAGCCTATTGGAAACAAACAGGTTTCCGGCTGCATGAATGAAATGGGCAATGCGGTTATAACGATGGCTGTAGTTTTGTTTCTGGCAGCACTGATGTTTTTGGTCTTTTTAACCATAATTATTGGAATAGGGGGAGGAAGTCTGCTGAAATAGCAGACAAATAAAGAATGGATATTATAAAAGAGTGGGTTCGGAATATATTTGTTATTGTAGTAGCATTATCTTTTATAGAGACATTACTGCCTTCCAGTGAAATGCAGAATTATATTAAATTCATCTTTTCACTGATAATTATGGCCACAATTTTATCGCCGCTGCTAATTTTTCTGGAATAAGAACAAGAGTATTAAATATATATTACTGTGGAGGATTTGCATGTGAAGAAAAGAAAGATTAACAGTTCTGCTAAGATTATTATATATAGGCTTATCACCGTTATAGTTATCCTCTGCTTAATGTTTTTAACTTATAAGGTTGTTACAAACAACAAAGACGGAAGAAGGCAGATTGTAGATGAAAATGGCGGAGTTGAAGTAAGCATGCCGATTATTTTGTCCGAGGATGAGGAGAATGGGGGATCTGTACAATGAATAAGGTTTCTAAAAAGAAAAAATTAGCTCTATTTGGTTTACTGGGTTTAGTTTTATGTCTAGCAGTGGTAAATCAATCACTGAATAAAGAGCAAACTTTAAAAACTTCAGCGGAGTATACTGATTATGAGAAACGAGAAATGCTTGAGCATGATGGAGATGTTTTAGTTGACAGTTTAAATATTAAAGCGGTATCTGGCAATCAGGCTGTAAGCGGAGCGGGAATAAGCGGTACCAGCGGAAGTGGCATAACTTCAGAAGTAGTGACATCCGATGATGTTGCTGAACTGAGCAATACCGACACTTATTTTGGCGAATTGAGAAATACTATTGATTCAGATAGAAACCAGGTAATATCCATGCTGACAGATGTTGCTGCGGATACTAAAAATACTGTTGAAAAAGAAAATGCTACCCAGCAAAAGCTGAAGATCATAGGATATATGGAAAAAGAAAAGACTATTGAGAATTTAATTACTGCAAAAGGACTTCCGGAATGCTTAGTCTTGTTAACAGATAATGCTGTGAATGTAACTGTTAATAAAGAACAGCTGGATCAAGCAGATGTAGCTAAAATTTGTGATGTAATTATAAGAGAAACAGGCAGGCCTGCAAATCAAATCATAATTCAGAGTAAAGTTTAATATTCCTTTAGACCCTCAAGTATGTCAAAAGTATAGTATTTTACTTATGCCGAGACAGTTGGGGGTCTTGTTTTAAAAAAAGACTTCTGCTATAATAAACATAGACAAACTTACTGAGGTGAAGAGTATGAGTATTGAGCAAGAAGAAAAATTAGGAGCAGTAAAAATATCCGACGACGTTGTAGCTATTTGTGTAGTAAATGCAGCATTATCAACAAAAGGTGTAGCTGGATTAAGCGGAGGCTTGACTGATACTATTTCTAGGAATTTACTTGGAAAAGAACCTCTGAAAAAAGGAATTAAACTATCTAAAGAGGACGATACCGTTGTTATAGATATTTATGTGATTGTTAATTACGGTGTTAAAATACCGGAAGTTGCGTG
The DNA here is from genome assembly GCA_002455605.1 of Firmicutes bacterium UBA6648. GTDB lineage: Bacteria > Bacillota > Clostridia > Peptostreptococcales > Anaerovoracaceae > Aminipila. Next base: position 14,166 of record DKLE01000153.1, on the reverse strand, counting down.
GAATATTCAAAAAAATGTAAAAAAAGAAATTGAAAGAATGGTTGATATTCCTATAAAAACAATTAACATACATGTTCAGGGTGTACACTTTCCAGACAAGGAAAAGCAGGAGGATAAAGTATGAATCGCAGTGAAGCGAGAGAATTAATGATGCAGCTTTTATTTCAGATGGAAGCACAGGATGAATATAGTTTTGAGATGAAAGAAAAATTTTTACAGGATAAAAAAGATATGAAAGTTCAGAGAAACTATTTTGATCGGTTGTTTGATATGATTGTAAAGAACAAAGATGAAATCGACAGAATGATAGATGAATCCAGCGTAAATTGGAAAATCAGCAGAATGAACAAGGTAGATCTGGCTATTTCCAGGCTTGCATCAGCGGAGATGCTTTACATGGAAGATATCCCTGCTTCGGTGGCTATTAACGAAGCAATTATCCTTGCCAAGAAATTCGGAACGGAAGATTCAAGTAAATTTATCAATGGTATTTTAGGCAAGGTGGCCGGCAAAGCGGCGGAAGCTCAATGAGATGAATAGCGGCTATATATTAGGGATCGATACAAGCAATTACAGAACCTCTATTGCTGTTGTGGACGCTGCCGGAACAATTATCATAGATAAAAGAATATTATTACGAGTAAAGAAGGGTGAAAGGGGTTTGAGACAATCAGAAGCCCTTTTTCAGCATGTTGAAAACCTGCCGGAATTATTTGATATTCTTGCTGACAAAAAATTAAACATTGAAGCAGTGGCAGTTTCCAATAAACCCAGGCCTATAGAAGGTTCTTACATGCCTTGCTTTAAAGCAGGCTGCGGTGTCGGAAAAGCTATAGCCCATACATTAAATGTGCCGTGTTTCCAATTTTCTCATCAAGAAGGGCATATAGAGGCCATTAAGCATTATAGCAGCTTAAATGAAATCAAATCCTTTTTAGCCTGGCATTTGTCAGGAGGCACCTGCGAGCTTCTCAAGGTAACAGAGGAAAATATAGAAATCGTGGGAGGAAGTAAAGATATTTCCTTCGGACAAGTTATTGACCGAGTGGGTGTTCTTTTGGAGATGAATTTTCCTGCGGGAGAAGAAATGGATTCCCGTGCACGACAGGAGAGTCATTGTGATGAAAAAAGACAAAAAGAACTCAGCAAAATTAAATTAGATGGATTATTTTTTAATCTTTCAGGGATCGAAACCCAATGCAGCCGCCTATTACAAAGTTCAGCATACAAGGAAGGTAAAGCGGATGAAAATTTGCTGATTAGAGAGCTGTTTGACAAAATTGCAGAAACCATTGTTTCCGTTTCTCAATGCGCTGCAGAACAATTGAACATGACAGACATCATATTTTCAGGAGGAGTTTCCTGCAGTCAATATATCAGTACGAAAATCAAGAAGGCATTAAAGAATAAAGACCTTAACATAGAGTTTGGCAGACAGGAGTTGTCTGGTGATAATGCGGTGGGAATAGCCCTATTGGGAGGAAAGCGCTTATGGCAATAAAGCCGGTGAAAGTTTCACAGTTAAATGCATATATAAAACGAGTGCTGCAGTCTGATCCGCTGCTGGGAAATGTTTGTGTAGTAGGTGAAATCTCTAATCTGAAATTTCACAGCACAGGCCATGTATATTTTACTCTGAAGGATGAGAACAGTAAAATATCCTGCTTTTTAGCTGCCGAAAATCTTAAATTTTTGCGTTTTGAAATGGCAGATGGTATGGAAATCACCGCAGAAGGGTATATATATTTATATGAGAAGGGAGGCACCTACTCTTTAAATATAAGAGATATTCAAATTGCAGGACTGGGAAATCTGAGCATTGCCTTTGAAAAATTGAAGGAGCGGCTTTCCAAAGAAGGGTTATTTGATGAAAAATATAAGAAACCTATTCCTTCTTTTCCTGAGAAGATTGCGGTTATAACTTCTGAATCAGGGGCTGCGGTCAGAGATATTTTAAAAATAATAAAAAATCGAAACAATATAGTTGATGTTTTGGTTTATCCGGTTCTGGTACAAGGACCGGGAGCTGCACCGGATATAGCAGATGCTATCCGGCAGGTTAATCAATTATTTCCGGAAACCGATACGATCATTGTAGGGAGAGGGGGAGGCTCCATAGAAGAATTGTGGGCATTCAACGAAGAAATTGTTGCCAGAAGTATATTTGATTCAAGAATTCCGGTCATTTCTGCAGTGGGACATGAAATAGATTTTACTATTTCTGATTTTGTGGCCGACAGGAGGGCAGAAACACCCACAGCAGCGGCGCAAATGGCAGTTCCGGATGTAAATGACCTGAAAAGCTCCATAAGCCAGTTAAAAATGAATTTGCAGTATCAAGGTGCTAATTTCATCAGGAAGAAAGAGCTTCAGCTGCAACGCTGCAACATTGAAGCAATGGCGTCAAAATTTGAAAACAGAATCAGCTTGCAGATTAATGATATTAATAACCAATATAAAGAAATGTTTACTCTTATCAGCAATTTGATATATAATAAAAAGAATAAGATTGATTCCGTAAAAGAACAATTAGAGGCCTTAAATCCACAAAATATCATGGCGCGGGGATATAGTGCTTTGCTGAACAGTGAAGGGGAGTTTCTTAATTCCGTGAATGCATTGAAAATCCATGATGTTTTTACAGCAGTACTGAAGGACGGAAGGATTGAAGGTTCAGTAAAAGAAATAAGGGAGGATAAATAGTCATGGCAGCCAAAAAAGAGTTATCATTTGAGGAAGCTCTTGAAAAATTGGAGCTTTCTGCAGAAGCTTTAAAAAATGATAATGTTTCTCTGGAAGAAGCGTTGAAAAGCTTTGAACAGGGCATTGAGTATTACAATAAATGTAATGCTATTTTAAATAACGCTAAGCAGAAAATAGAATTTTATTCAAAGCAATAAAGGAGGAGCGTGTTATGGACAATATCTCATATTCCACTTATAAAAATTTAATTGATGAACATATACTAGACTTTCTACCAGAAATCGATCATAAGAGCATTACGGTATATGAGGCTATGAAATACAGCTTAACCGCAGGAGGCAAAAGGCTCAGGCCGATACTGCTGCTGGCTGCATGCGAGTTTGTAGGAGGAGATGTACAAAATGCAATTCCGTATGCCTGTGCAATGGAATACATTCATACCTACTCCCTTATTCATGATGATCTTCCGGCTATGGACGATGACGAACTTAGAAGAGGGGTACCTACCAATCATGTGGTTTATGGGGAAGCGATGGCCATACTTGCCGGAGATGGATTGCTTACTTCTGCTTTTGAAGCCATGAATAAAGATATGCTGCTGTATTTGGATGATCCGATTAAACTGAAGCGCAGAATTCGAGCAATTTATGAAATATCCAAAGGTGCTGGCTGCCGGGGAATGGTTGCAGGACAGGTGGCTGATATAGAAGCAGAAAATAAACAGTGCTCCAAAGAGATGCTTGACTACATTCACTTAAATAAAACGGCAGCGCTTATTACTGCATCAGTAAGAGCAGGAGCTTATTTAGGCGGAGCAACGGAAAAGGAGCTTCGGGATTTAACCGGCTATGCGGAAAACTTAGGGCTGGCTTTCCAGATTGCAGATGATATATTAGATATTTGCGGGGACGAGCAGGAAATGGGCAAAAAAACCGGCAATGATGAGAAAAAACATAAATCAACCTATCCTTGCTTATATGATTTGGAGGACTGTAAGGCATACTTAAAGGAGCTTACTGAAATGGCAGTATCCTTTTTAGAGCCTTATTATGATGAAGCTGAGTTCTTTAATACTTTTGCTGAGGAAATGTCTGCTCGTGGTAAATAAATGGAAAAGGAGCTCACTTTGAGACTGGTATAATGGGAGAAAGAAACAAAATAAGTCTTTTAAAGGGAAATTTCCCTGAAGATTTAAAAGACATGACTAATGAAGAACTGGATTTGTTGTCTTATGAAATAAGAGATTTTTTAATCGAAAATGTATCCAAAACCGGGGGCCATTTAGCTTCCAATTTAGGGGTTGTAGAGCTTACCATTGCACTGCATACCGTATTTGACAGCCCCAGAGATAAAATCATATGGGATGTGGGACATCAATCCTATGTTCATAAAATTTTAACGGGAAGGGCAGATAAATTTTCATCCCTCAGGCAGTATGGAGGGATGAGCGGTTTTCCCAAGAGAGAAGAAAGTCCGCATGATTGTTTTGATACAGGTCACAGCAGCAACTCCATTTCCGCAGCAGCCGGAATAGCTGCTGCCAGAGATTTAAACGGCAGTAATTTTGATGTAGTGGCAGTCATAGGTGACGGCGCTTTGACCGGAGGCCTGGCCTTTGAAGCGTTAAATAATGCAGGAGCGTCTCAATCCAAAATGATTATCGTTATAAACGATAATGAGATGTCCATATCAAAAAATATTGGAGGCGTATCTCAATACTTGAGTAAGCTGAGAATGTCTTCCGCCTATCTGGATCTCAAAAAACAATTAAAGAAAACCTTGAAAGGTATTCCTCGCGTAGGAGAAAGTTTGTATGCAGGTATTGAACATTTAAGGGACTCCATTAAATACGCGGTAGTAGATGGAGCCTTATTTGAGGAATTGGGCTTTAAATATATGGGCCCTTTTGATGGACATAACATTGAAGATTTAACTACGGCCTTTATGCTTGCAAAAAATGTGGAAGGTCCGGTAGTTTTACACATACTTACTAAAAAAGGAAAAGGATATAGAAATTCGGAAAACAGCCCTGACAAATTTCATGGGGTGGCTCCGTTTAATCCGGCTACCGGATTACCGCTGAAGGCGGCTGACGGCTTTTTATATTCTCAGATTTTCGGAAATAAAATGATTCAGATGGCGGACAGAAACGAAAAAGTTGTTTCTGTCTGTGCCGCCATGATTCATGGAACCGGCCTGACTAAATTTTCTGCTAAATATCCCGAACGGATATTTGATGTAGGCATCGCGGAAGGGCACGCCGTATCCTTTGCGGCGGGATTGGCCGTGGCAGGATACAGACCGGTGGTTGCTATATATTCCACATTCTTGCAAAGAGCCTATGATCAAATGATGATTGATGTCTGTATGCAGAAGCTGCCGGTTATTTTTGCTATTGACAGAGCAGGAAATGTTGGTGCGGATGGAGAGACTCACCATGGAGTCTTTGATTTGTCTTATTTAAACCACATGCCGAATATGACTGTATTGGCTCCGGCAGACGGGAAGGAATTGGCAGAAATGTTTGAATATTCCTTAACACTTGACGGACCTTGCGCCATAAGGTATCCTCGAGGTGAGGCATTAGATTTTTCATCTGTATATGAAGGGAATTATGGTGATATCTCAAAAAATAAGCAGATTTTTGAAGGGAAAGAGGCAGTGATCTTTGCTGTAGGAAAAATGCTGTCAATCGCTTATGAGGTATGTATACAGTTAAGAGCAGAAGGTATTGAGATCGGATTGGTAAATGCCAGATGTATAAAGCCTCTGGATGAAGAATCAATCATTAATATCACAAAAACAACTAAGCAAATTATTACAATGGAAGATAATGTTCTGGCAGGCGGATTCGGACAACAGGTAGTTTCCTTATTGGCTTTAAAGAATATAGACATTCCCTGCAGAACCATCGGATGGCCTGATTATTTTGTAGAGCATGGAACCGATCAGGAGCTGTTTGGAAAATATAAACTGGATACGGAAGGAATAAGTGAAAGGGTGCGTGACTTTATTGAAGGATAGACTGGATGTGATGCTGGTTGAGAAGGGATTTTTTCAATCGAGAGAAAAAGCAAAGAGTGCGATTATGGCAGGCATTGTTTACGTCGATGGTCAAAGAGTGGATAAAGCCGGCACTTCTGTAAATGATACTTCCGAATTCTTTGTAAAAGAAGATATATGTCCCTATGTCAGCCGGGGAGGATTAAAGCTGGAAAAAGCATTGAGGGAATTTGATTTTCATCTCAAAGACGCTGTCTGTGCAGACATCGGAGCCTCTACAGGAGGATTTACGGACTGCATGCTAAAAAATGCAGCTTCCAAAGTATTTGCAATTGACGTCGGGTATGGACAGCTGGACTGGAAGCTTAGAAATGATTCCAGAGTAGTAAATATGGAAAAGGTTAATATTCGATATCTTGATTTTGATACAATAGATAAAAACCTTGATTTTATCAGCATAGATGTTTCTTTTATTTCCTTAAAGCTGGTATTTCCGGTAGCTGGCAGGCTGTTAGCAGAGAACGGACATATTATATGTCTGGTTAAGCCTCAATTTGAGGCGGGAAGAGAACAAGTGGGAAAAAAAGGAATTGTAAAAGATATCAACGTTCATAAAGAAGTAATTCGAAATGTTATTGGATATGCCAGGGATTGCGGATTATACCCGCAAGGACTCACCTTTTCTCCTGTAACAGGTGCCAAGGGTAATATTGAGTATTTACTGCATTTAAACAAAACGGAAAGTAAAATGTTTTGTGATGACTTAGTGGAGCAAATTGCGGATATGTCTCACGAAAATCTAGCCTAGTTTTCAATTTTTTTTATATATCAATTCAATTTTAAAATTAAGTTAAATTAATTTTTTTAAGGAGTATTTCATTTAAAAAAAAGGAGAATTTAAAATGAAATTATCACAAAAGGTACAGGAAATGCAATTTTCGCCAATCAGAAAATTCAATGTGTATGCAATCGAAGCTAAAGCGAAAGGCAAGAAGGTTTATCATCTTAATATTGGGCAACCGGATATTAAGACACCAAAAGCATTTATGGAGGCTGTTAAAAATTTTGATTCTGAAGTGTTGGCCTATGCGGAATCAGGCGGTCTTGTACAGCTGCAGGATGCTATAGCAAAGTATTTTCAGCGTTTCGGCATGGACATCCAACGAGAAGACGTACTAATCACTAATGGCGGTTCTGAGGCTCTAAGCATGATCTATACTTGCTTACTAGATTATGGCGATGAAGTTCTTGTTCCAGAACCATTCTACACCAACTATCAAACCTTTATTTCCTCAGCTGGAGGCAATATCGTTCCGATTACAACTAACGCAGAAGAAGGCTATCGCTATGCTTTTGCGAACCGAATTGAAAAAGTGATTACCGATAAAACAAGAGCTATTTCTCTTGTAAATCCAGGAAATCCAACCGGTACCATTTTATCCAGAGAGGAAATGAGAGTTATTGCTGATGTAGCAAAGAAGCATGATCTGTGGATTATTGCCGATGAAGTGTACAGAGAATTTGCTTATGACGGCAGGGAAATGACTTCTTTCGGTCAGCTGGAAGATATTAAGGAAAGAGTAATCATTGTAGATTCCGTTTCAAAGAGATTTTCGGCTTGCGGAGCAAGAATCGGCTGTATTGTATCCAAGAATGAGGAATTGATGGCAAACGCTATGAAGCTGGCTCAGGGCCGTTTATGCTGTCCGACTCTTGACATGATAGGAGCCACTGCGTTATATGAGTTGGATCCTTCCTATTTCAATGATGTTCGAGCTGAATATGAAAGCCGAAGAGATGCGGTTTATGAAGAAATCATGAAAATTCCAGGAGTGGTTTGTCAAAAACCGGGGGGCGCATTCTACATAATGGTTAAGCTTCCGGTAGAAAGTTCAGAAGACTTCTTAGTATGGCTTTTAACGGAGTTTGAGGATAAGGGAGAAACAGTTATGTATGCTCCGATTCAGGGCTTCTATGGAACTAAGGGTCTGGGCAGAGATGAACTTAGAATTGCCTATGTACTGAATAAAGAAGATTTAGTTCGCGGAGTTGAACTAATGAGATTAGGTCTTGAAAAATATAAAGCTTTAGGACACAAATAAAAACTATGGGATAAAAAAGGAGTATAAAGAATATATGCAATTAACACCTATGATGCAACAGTATATGGAAATAAAACAAAATCATCAGGACTGTATTTTGTTCTTTAGGCTCGGCGATTTTTATGAAATGTTTTTTGAGGATGCTATTACAGCGTCCAAAGAAATGGAAATAACCTTGACGGGAAAAAACTGCGGTCAAGAGGAAAGGGCTCCCATGTGCGGAGTCCCTTTTCATTCCGCAGACACTTATATTGCAAAGCTGGTGGATAAGGGCTATAAAGTCGCTATATGCGAACAGGTAGAAGATCCGGCCACAGCTAAAGGTATAGTGAAGCGTGAGGTAATACAGATTATCACGCCGGGAACCATTGTCAATCAGACAATGCTGAATGAAAAAGAAAATAATTATCTGGCTTCTGTTTATATAAATGAAGACGGAGCCGGGATTTCGTACTGCGATATATCTACCGGTGAACTTTATACCACAAGTATACAGGGAACCAATGCAGAAGGAGCTTTATTAAACGAGCTGGTTAAAATAAAAGCCAGAGAAGTGATTATTAATGAATCCGCTGAAAATTTGATTTCTGTAGAAGAAATGAAAAAAGTTACGGATGCCTATTTTAATTCGTTAAATGGAAGTTACCATAATATCGTTACTGTAAAAGAGGCGATATTAAAGCAATTCCACACCAAATCTCTTACGGGCTTGGGACTTGAAGACTCTGAAATTGCGTGTCTGTCTTTAGGTGCTCTTTTAAGCTATCTGTTCGAAACCAGAAAACATAATTTGAGCCATATTACTAACGTTACCGTGTATGATATCGGCTCACACATGTCTTTAGACAAAGCCACCATCAGGAATCTTGAAATAACTGAAACCTTATATGAAAAACGTGTCCAAGGTTCTCTGCTTGGTGTTTTAGATAAAACTCATACGGCTATGGGGTCAAGAAAAATGAAGCAATGGCTTCGAGAGCCATTAAACTGCAGCAGTCAGATAAATGAAAGGCTGGATGCAGTAGAAGTTCTTTGCGATGAAATTATTATCAGGAACAATATCAAGGAATCGCTGAAAAGAGTTTATGATTTAGAAAGGCTGGCGGGACGTATTGCCTGCGGAAATGCTAACGGAAAAGACCTGATTGCGCTGAGAAATTCTTTATTCATGCTTCCGGAGCTGAAAGCAGAACTGGAATCCTTGGACAATGATTTGCTGAACGGCCTAAACGGTGAAATCAGCGGATTATTGATGGAAGTACACGATTTAATTGAAGATGCTATCGTTGAAGAGCCACCTTTTACTGTAAAAGAAGGGGGATTAATCAAACCGGAATTTTCACAGGAATTGGATGATTTAAGATTTTCCATTAAAGACGGACAAACCTGGATTGCGGAGCTGGAAGGCAAAGAAAGAGAAAGAACGGGCATAAAAAATCTGAAAGTACGGTTTAATAAAGTATTCGGTTATTATATCGAAGTAACCAAATCAAACATGGATATGGTACCGGAAGATTATCTTCGCAAACAAACCTTAGTAAACTGTGAGCGGTTTATTACTCCGGAGCTTAAGGAGATGGAAAGTCTGGTACTAAATGCGGAATCCAAGATAAATCAAATGGAATATGAAATATTTGCGGATATCAGAAATAAGATTCAAGAATATATTTTGATTATTCAGAAGGCCTCCTCTGCTATTGCAGTTATTGATGTCCTGACTTCTTTTGCTCACGTATCTGTAGCTCTGGGATATGTTAAACCGGAAGTGAATGACGGGGGAAGTCTTGTTATTACAAAAGGAAGACATCCTGTTATAGAGCAAATGATCAAAGATGGAATCTTTGTTTCCAATGATGTTTATGTTAATGACGGCGATTCAAGCATGCTGCTGATAACAGGCCCGAATATGGCCGGTAAATCTACATATATGAGGCAGACTGCTTTAATCGTATTAATGGCTCAGGCGGGCTGTTTCGTACCTTGTGAAACGGCTTCCATAGGCATTGTGGATCGAATCTACACCAGAATCGGTGCATCGGATAATTTAGCTCAGGGACAAAGTACGTTCTTTGTGGAAATGAGCGAATTGGCTTATATTTTAAATACAGCTACTTCCAAGAGCTTAGTAATTCTTGATGAAATCGGGCGAGGTACGAGTACTTATGACGGACTTTCCATCGCTTGGGCGGTTGTGGAGTATCTTTGCAATGAAAACAATAAAATACGTACGTTATTTGCTACCCATTATCACGAGCTTACTTCTTTAGAGGGAAGTATTCCGGGAGTGAAAAATTTAAACGTGGATGTAACAGAAGAAAACGGCAATATTGTTTTCCTGCATAAGATTATCTCCGGCAGTGCCAGCAGAAGCTACGGCATTCATGTAGCCCAAATAGCCGGAGTCCCCAAAACGGTATTGGAAGCTGCACAAAATAAATTGACCGATCTGGAGTCAGGAAAATATGACGGAGAAGGAATGCTGGCCTTCGGCAGCAATGTAATAGCTGAAGAAGGAGAACATAAAGATCTTACTAAAGGAAAGGGAAAAAAGCTTAAACAATCAGAGTCATCTCAGGAAGAACTGCAATTATCTCTGTTTAGCTTTGCACCGAATCCTGTTATTGATAGGCTGAAGAGTCTTGATTTAATGAAACTGGCTCCGTGGGAGGCCTTGAAAATATTAGGAGAATTACAGGAGGCTGCCAATGATTAAACTGCTTAGTAAAAATGTTGCAGATAAAATTGCAGCAGGTGAAGTTGTAGACCGACCCCTTTCCATTGTGAAAGAATTAGTGGAAAATGCCATTGATGCCGGTGCTACCAATATTACTGTAGAGATCAAAAATGGCGGTAAAAATTATATTCGTGTAACGGATAATGGCTGCGGTATTCAGGAAAGCGAAGTAGAGCTTGCTTTTTTACGTCATGCAACCAGCAAAATTGCCACAGATGCGGATTTAAACAGTATACTTACTTTGGGATTTAGAGGAGAAGCATTATCCAGTATTGCTGCTGTTTCAAGGGCAGAATTGATCACAAAGACAGCAGACGCTAAAACTGGCGTTTCTTTAAAAATTCATGGTGGAGAAGTCTTTGAAAAATCAGCTACCGGCTGCCCGGAAGGAACTACCGTAATCGTTTCCGATCTGTTTTATAATACGCCAGCCCGATTAAAATTCATGAAGACAGATGCTACGGAAAGCACCCTTATCATTGATTTTATATCTAAAATAGCGTTAGCTTATGCGGATATAAAGATTCGGTTAATAAATAACGGTACGATTCTATTTTCCACTAATGGAAAAGGAGATAAATATAACAATATCATAACTGTCTACAGTAAGGCAATTAGTGAAGGCCTTATCTATATTTCCAATGAAAACGAAAATTTGAGCCTGGAAGGATATATTTCAAGACCAGATTACAGTAAAACTAACAGAAAGCAGCAGATTTTCTTTGTGAATGGCCGAGTGATATCTAATCGGGTTATGGATGCGGCGGTACAAGAAGGGTATAGTGAGCGGCTTTTTGAGGGAAGATATCCTATAGCATATTTGTTTTTAAAAATTAAGCCGGAGCTGGTAGATGTAAACATTCATCCCAATAAAAAAGAAGTACGTTTTCATCAGGATATGGAAGTAAAAAACTTTATTGCTCAATCCATTAAAAGAGGCTTACTCTCACAGCAGGCTATTCCACAGGTAAAAAGTGATCAGATAATAAAAAAAGTCTCTAATCTTCTCACAGAAGCCTCTAGAAAAACAGAAGCCAGTCAGCCTGTGACAGAAAAAATCCAGCCGGAAAATGTATCGGGTGAAGCAGAGAATAGGGCTATTAAGCAAAAAATAGAAGCAGCAGCGATCAATCAGAAGGTCGTCAATGTATTAAATGATAATAAACAAGAAATAAAGAAAAGTGAGGAAAATGAGGAGCAGGTTGATATAAAAAAGATATTGTCAACTTTGGCAAAGGAACAAGAAGAAATTACATATAAAGCTGAAGATATGGCTGTTATGGAACAGGTACCGATAGAATCATTCTTTAAAAACCTCAAGATTACAGGAACTATTTTTAATACATACATTACCGCTCTGGATGAGAATTGCTTTTATCTGGTAGATCAGCATGCCGCTCATGAACGCATATTTTATGAAAAGCTTCTTAATCAATACAAAAATGAGGAAAAACTTCACCAGACCATTTTAACTCCCCTGGTGGTTGAAGCCGCTTATGCTATTAAATCTTCTGAAAGCTCGTGGATAAAGATACTACAGAATATGGGATTTGAAATTGAGCCTTTTGGGCTTAAGAATTACGTGGTAAAAGAAATTCCTCTTTTTATGGAACTTTCTGAAGCACAAAACATGGTGAATTATTTCCTAGAAAATATTGCTGAGGATGTAGATATAGAAAATGAAGCAAAGGTTAATCGAAT
>DKLE01000153.1:0-1810 GCA_002455605.1 Firmicutes bacterium UBA6648 | reverse complement strand
AGGTTAATCGAATTATAACAAGGGCATGTAAATCTGCTGTGAAAGCCAATGATATTCTTTCTATGGCAGAATGCAGGCAATTACTAAATGATTTGGCAGAATGCCAAAATCCATATTCCTGCCCCCATGGAAGACCAACCTTTATCAAGATGACAAAATATGAAATAGAAAAGATGTTTAAGAGAGTTTAAATAATTTTTTTATAGTAAACGAGAGAAAATATGAAAAGAGAAATAATTATTATTGCAGGACCCACCGCCGTGGGAAAAACTAAATATTCCATTGAAATTGCTAAAAATATTAATGGAGAAATTGTGTCTTCCGATTCCATGCAGTTATATAAATTTATGGATATAGGAAGCGCCAAGCCTACAATGGAAGAACAAGCAGAAGTCAGGCACTACCTGGTGGATGAAATTGATCCCAGGGAACCCTTTTCTGTTGCTGAGTATCAAAAACGGGCTAAAAGAGCCATCGAACATATTTTTTCACAGGGCAAAATCCCTGTTATCTCCGGAGGCACGGGGCTTTATGTCAATTCTCTGATTTATGATATGGATTTTTCAGCTCCTCCGGCAGGAGATTCCTATAGAGCAAAGATGGAAAAGCTGGCTGAGGAACAGGGTAACGAATACGTACACCAATTATTAGTGCAAAAAGACAAGGAGTCAGCTTCCCGCATACATCCCAACAATCTGAAAAAGGTTATTCGGGCATTGGAGGTTGCTGAACTGTCGGGAGAAGGGATTAAGTCCTTTGAGAACTCTTTTGTAAAGACAGCTGACTACTCTTATCGGTTAATCGGTATTTGCAGGGACAGAGAAGAATTGTACCAGCGGATTAATTTGAGAGTGGACATGCTCCTGGAAATGGGGTTAGTGGATGAAATTAAACAGCTTCTCAAAATGGGGCTTACTGCCGACAACATCTCTATGAAAGGGATCGGATATAAGGAAATCATTGGATATCTGAATAGAGAATATGATTTAGAACAAGCAGTTTATCTGGTTAAAAGGAATACGAGGCATTATGCCAAAAGACAAATGACTTGGTTCAGGAGATATGATGACATACAGTGGTTTAATCTTTCTGAATATGGAAGTGATGAGGAAGCTATAAAGGAGATTCTAATATGGCTGAGGGAAAACAAGTAAAGATACAGAATAAAACAGGAAAGCCCGAAAACATTTTAAAAAAGGAGCAGGAAATTTATGATCAGTGCAAATCCATTGAACAAGAGCTTCCTGCTTTTATGAATGGTTTTTTTGCTTATTTGAGGGGAAGTGTTCTTCCAATGACCAGACTTGCCTATTTACAGGACATTCGTTTTTTCTGCAATTATTTAATGGAATCCTGTATGTTTCCGGTGAAAAAAATCAGCGAGCTTAGCCCAACTGATTTTGAAGCCATAAGAGCCAGAGATATCAATACTTTTTTGGATTTCGCCAGGCGGTATCAAATCGAAAGAGAAAGCAGCATTTACATCTATGAAAACGATAATCGAGCGCTGGCAAGAAAAAAGTCCTCCTTATCCGTATTATTTAAATATTTATTTCGAGATGAGATTTTATCAAAAAATATTACCGATGGATTGGATCCTATAAGGGTTCCCAAACCGGGAGAGAGAGAAATCAAAGCGCTGACTGATGAAGAAGTAAGGCTGATGATGAATACGGTTTCAAAAGGAACAGGAATGACAAAAAAACAGCTGGAATTTTGGAAAAAGACAAAAAAAAGGGATAAAGCCATATTGGTGTTATTCATAACTTATGGGTTAAGACTCTCAGAGCTGCAGCAGCTGAATGTGGAC
>DKLE01000023.1 GCA_002455605.1 Firmicutes bacterium UBA6648 | reverse complement strand
ATTCTATTTATTCTTTTGAAAACGTGGAAGGTAATGCTAAAACAGAATTTCGTATCGTCCAATATGATATTGAGGGAAATGAGATAAATTCACATAAGCTTGACCTGGATGCTTTTTTGAATCCTGATGATTCGGAAATTTACGACGATGCAGTGGTTGACATTTATATAAATGGGGATTATTTTATTTTATCCACATTAAATCAAAGGAAGATAATATATAAAAAAGAAGATAAGAAACTTATAAAAATAAAGATTCCTTCCGAGTTATATTCTAGATATCCATCACGATATAGAATATTACCTTTTGCTGGACAAACCAGTGAAGCAGTTTATTTTGTTGATGTATTCAGCGATATAAAAGTTTTAATTGCATTTAATAAAGACGGCAGGTTCTATTACGTGAACCTCCCAATAGATATCAAAGATCACCCAATTATATATAGAAATTCAAAAGGAGATTTATTAATTCAAAGTACTGCAAAATACTATTTGTTACATCGTGACAATATGAATTTTAAATCTCGAGTTTGACACAACTATATTTGAAAAGAAACGCAAAGGTTAGACATCAGGGGAATATGACAAAGAACTGGAAAGACGACTGCTTAAGAGTGTCAAAATTATCAGTTAGGATAAGATAAAAATATAGTTGACGCTGGGATTGTGATACAACAAAGAATGGTATATGCTCTTTATTTGTAAAATAGTCCCATTTTTTATGGATCATGTAATCTTCATCGTATATAATCACTATTAAGAACATTGTTGTTATCTGAGAAGTTTGGAGGATATGTAAGTAAATGGGCGTTATTGAGTATTGGCAAAAGTAGTAGTATTTTAAAATGATAGCGTTGGTGTCAAAAGGGAAGTGTTAATAATGTATAAGAAAGAGGAGCTATATGAGAATACTAGGTGATCTTTTTAGAAAAAAAGAAAATAAGTAGGTTGCTGAGCAGAAAAATGTCAAGGATTTTAAATTAAACGAAGAAAGTTCAGCCGATCAGAAGTCGGTTAGCGGATCGTTTGTATATGGCGTCCAGGATACATATAAATTACTCGATTCTAATGATCTTGTGGTTGTTGGCAGAGTAAAGGGAACAGTATATCCAGGTATGGCAGTTTATGTTTCTAACTTTGGAGATGATAATGGTTCAATACTCCTTACAACAGTTTTAGGACTTGAGATTAATCAAAGCCCTGTGGACATAGCTACCAATTGCTTGGTGGCATTAAAGCTTGAGGCAGGTCAAAAGATTGATATAAAAACAGGTTCAATTGTCCATACGAGAGATATAAGCACTAAAGAGGTCCATGATGCGTATATATCGGCAATAGGTGATGTATATGTATTACGTAAAAATTTAGTTTTATCAGAAGATGAGATTGCATTCATGAGTATTACTGATTGTGCTGAGGCTTGGAGATTATTTAACTGGTTTCATTCAAAGAATTCTGTAAATGAATCAGAAGAGGAAAAACTTGGATATCATAAAAAGATCGAAAAAATTGTTGATGCTATATGCAAAAAGATATTAGTGGCAGATGAGATTTATACTGTTTTCAATAAGGCAACTGGCGAGCCTCATATGTTTTCACATACGATTGATCAAGATGATGGCTCATATATGTGCACACCTCCGGATATCATGATCATTTCAAAAGCGTATTCAAAACTATATGAACCCATGTATCCTGCAGATAAATTTGAAATTAGAAAAATTGAAAATGGTAAAAATAAGGATGGAATTTATAATTTTCTGGGGAGTACATTTTACTTAAATGGTGCATGTGGTGTTGCAATTCTTTCTGATCAAACGGCAATTGATGCTGGCAAACTTGTACCAAAGCCTGATTATAGTGACATACCACAAATTAATATTCCGGTTACGAATCCGGATCTTATGCGCTGGATGCTTCTTATAGGACAGCTTGGACATCCAGAAACACAAGATGCAGAGCTTATTTACAAGTTGTATTACAGATTTATGTCTATTGAGATGACGAAATCCATGTTGGTTATTCCAATGCAGACGGATGGAGAAATACCTGCAGCTGATCAAAATGGAAAAACTGTACTCAAGCAGGGACTACAATTAAAATTGCCAACTATGAAAGGAAAACATAACAGAGATGCAGTTCGTATGTTTACTGATTGGAAGAGACTGCATATGGAATATGGGCCTGAGTGGACTGGTTTTCTTCAGCCTGTTTCAGGTATGATTGATGGATTTGACTGTGCTATAAATGCTACAAAGTATCCTGCAGCCGGCTGCTATATCAGCAAAGATATGTATGAAGAAATGATCAGGATGTCAGCTATTTAATTATAGCCCCCATGTAGCCAAAGTGAAATTACACTCTTTTAGAATGGTTGTTGTTTATCCTCCGTCTTGGAATATAGATGAAGATAACTTCACGTTTGAGCACCTTTTAGATGCTTAATAGATTTGGACAACGAAGGGCTGTCCGTTTTATAAAGAAACGATCGAAAATTTTGAGAAAATGGTTATCAGCCAACATTATGTATGTTGATGATGAGTTGTCAATAGGAAAGCTAGGGATATCCTGTTCGTTATTAGCAGAGCCTATTGCAAAGCAATTGGCAAAAGAAGATAAAGTGAAAGTTTGGCGTGGTGTTGATCTTACTGTGGATTTAAATTTCGGTTCTCTTAAGAAGAAAAAGAAAGATACCATGATACTTAAACTGATATCAATCCTCAACAAAATTTGGTGGGAATCTTGACATAGTTAGGTAAATAAAAAAAATGACGATTTTTGCCCTCTAAAAATAGGCAAAAATATAGATTACATAGTCTTTTTTTTATATGATAAAAATTGTTATATAGGGGGGGACTTCTTGAGATTCCAACCCCTCAAACCTTGGGTTAAAGGGAATGAGAGTATAACTGCTGCTAATTCTTTAGCAAATAATGAACCGTGTTTTGAATTAGGTTTATTGCATTAGATTTAGTAACAGAATTATATCTTGCCGATACAATCGATAGCAATTATTCAAATGGTGCATGGGAGTTGGCAGGAGGAAATAACTACTCATATACAGAACATAAGAAAGGTAAATCTACAAATTATGCCTATGGTGAAATTAATTAGAAAAAAATAAATCAACATAAATTATAAAACTAAGGTTACCCTATTTATCTAAAACAATTAGAAAGGTGTTGCAATATGAAAAAATTATATATATTCTTATTAGTTGCGCTATATTTTGTTGTGTCAATTTGTTGTGGATTGAACCTTTCTTTAAAAGAAAATAATAAAATTACCAATGATTTTTTTAACGGTACAATAATGGTAAAACAGAAAAGTGATCCGAAACAGACATTAAAATATTTAAAACAAATTTCCGATACGTATGATCTAACTATCGCAAAGATTTCTCCATACGAAGAAGGTGTAGATATCTATATTTATTCTTCTAATGGTTTTTTCGAAAAAACTATGTTAGGACTCGAGCCTTTGCATTCGGGAATGTTTTATACTAATAAGAAATCAATAAAGGATGCAGATGCACCTTTTGATGTTTTTTACAATAATAAAATCAACATATATCCTTTAGATGATTTAGACAAAATTCATCTAAAGGGATGGTATAGCATTTATGCAGAAGAGCTCAGCACTTTTCTCCGGCAAATTGACAGCATTAATTTGAAGTATGGAGACTCCTTAGAATTATATGAAAATAGAAGGCTTCTTAATGTCGTTGAAGAAAATTACAGCAGTCTTCAAGTAAGTTACCTTAGATTTTTGATCGGCTTGCTCAGTATTATTATTATGGTTATTTATCTGTATATACTGAATCATTTGAAGCGTAGTTTTGCAATAAAGAAACTATACGGCTATTCAAATCTTCAGATTTTTTCGGAACTATGGCGTCGATTCATCTTGAAGCCTATTGCTTTTGCACTTATTTGTTCGTATGTTTTTTCAATCGGGATTTTCTCAATCAATAGATACATTAACAGCATAGATACATTAATGCTGTTTCTTAAAGAATTGACGATTTATAGCTTTGTTATAAGTGTTATTTTGATGTTGTCTTTAGTCTTGTTTACTGTAATTCTATTACAGATGTTTAAAGCAGATGATATCATCCGATATCTAAAAAACTCAAAACAGGAAACAAACAAACTAAACTTTTGTATCATATCCATATCTATGGCATTTGTACTTCTTTCTTCAGCTTTTGTATATGCAAGTGCAGACTATGTTATAGATAGAAAAAGTTCACTTGCACTTTGGGAGAAAAATAGAAATTTAGTAACCTTATATATTACGGCAACTTCGAAAATTTTTGAGAATCCAAAAGAAGATGCTATGTTTGAAAAAAAGATGACAGAACTCTGGAAGTTTTTTGACAGAGAAGGAGCTATATTATTTCATAAACGAAAAATAATAGAAGTAGATAAACAAAAAATTCCTGTAATTTATATTAACAAGAATTACTTAAAAGAAAATGCTATTTTCGATTCGACTGGGAAGCAGATTCTTGATTTTAATGAGTCAGATAATA
>DKLE01000029.1:1327-6972 GCA_002455605.1 Firmicutes bacterium UBA6648 | reverse complement strand
GCTGAACCTGTTTTGAGTATTACACCACAAGCTGTTCCATCTTCAACAAAAATATCCACAACCTCACCTTGCTTTAAATCAAGGTTTTCCTCTTTCTCCATGGTTTTTTTCATTTCTTCATGATATCGGTGCTTATCAGCCTGAGCTCTAAGGGAATGCACTGCAGGCCCTTTTGCTGTATTCAGCATTTTACTTTGAATAAAGGTCTTATCAATATTCAGACCCATTTCTCCACCCAGGGCATCGATTTCTCGAACCAAGTGACCTTTTCCCGTACCTCCTATAGAAGGATTGCAAGCCATCATTGCAACCGCCTCAAGATTGATGGATAATGCTAAAGTTTTCTTACCCATTCTTGCAGCAGCCAGTGCAGCTTCGCAGCCTGCATGTCCGGCCCCTATAACAATTACATCATATTCGCCCATCATATAATAATTCATATTAATTATCACCTACTTACTCTATTTTCCCAGACAAAATCTGGAAAATACTTCATCTATTATGCTTTCACTTACTGTTTCTCCTATTACTTCTCCAAGAAACTCAAAACTTCTTTTCACATCTATTTCAATAAATTCAAGAGCTTCGCCCAGGTGTATCATATTAACAGCGTCATCTAAGGCACTTTTGGCGGATATCAGAAGATTTGAATGACGTACATTTGTTATAAAAGTATTGCCTTTTTGCTTTATTTCTCCGTTATATACTAAATTCTCTATTTCCTTTTCGATATCCTTTATTCCCTGTCCATCTTTTACCGCAGTCTTTATGATTAAAGCCCCCGGCATTTCTTGCCTTAATGCTATCTCATCCATGACCAATCCCAGATCCGTCTTATTTAAAAGAACCAAAATCCTTCGTTCACCTACTATATCAATAATGTGTTGATCTTCCTCTGTAATAGGCTGGCTGCCGTCTAAAATAAATATAACCAGATCAGCTTCATTAAAAGATTCTTTACTTTTTTCGATTCCTATTTTCTCAACCGTATCATCAGTCTCATGAATCCCTGCCGTATCAATGAGCTTTACTGGAATTCCTTTAATTGTAATATCTTCAACAATTGTATCCCTTGTTGTACCCGGTATATCCGTAACAATGGCTCTGGCTTCCTTCAGCAACGCATTCATAAGGGACGATTTTCCTACATTGGGTTTACCCACTATTGCAATCTTAAAGCCCTCTTTTATAATCCTACCGGTATCTGCTGAGTCTATTAATTTTTGAATCATATCGCCTATTTGCAATAGATTATTTAATAAATTTTCATAGGTTATTTCTTCTATATCTTCATCCGGATAATCTATATTCACCGTTAGATTTACTAGTTCATCCATCAATAAATTTCTAATTTCAATAATATTTGCTGATAAAGTTCCCTCCAGCTGTCCCAAAGCAACATCAAAGCTTTTATCACTTTTGGCTTTAATCAGATCAATTACTGCTTCTGCCTGGGTTAAATCCAATCTGCCATTTAAAAAAGCTCTTTTAGTAAATTCTCCAGGTTCAGCCATTCTGGCTCCACTTTTCAAAATCAGTTCCAGAACCTTCCGAAGAGAAACAATACTGCCATGGCAGTTAATCTCTACAACATCTTCCGTTGTATAGGTATATGGTGCTTTCATATATACGGCAAGTACTTCATCTATTACTGCATTTGTATGATAATCAACAATATGTCCGTATGTTAATCGTCTATTAACAATAGGCTCTCCAATAGTTATACCAATAGAATCCGGTTTAAAGCTATCTTTATCACCACTGCTTTTTTTTATATGCTTTTTTATAGGCTGAAATACCTTATTCAATATGGATAAGGCTTCTTCACCACTTATTCTAATTATTCCAATTCCGCCTTCTCCATAAGCGGTAGCAACTGCTGCTATTGTATCTTCCATTATTTGATCACCATCAATTCAAATTATATTTCACAATTATTTTATTACAGGATGAAAATTTATCAATCCATTTCATCTTTCAAAATTTTCTAAAGAAAAAATAGCCCTTCTGGGCTATTTTTTTATTTCATTTCTATGATAACCCTTCTATAAGGTTCTTCACCTTCACTTCTAGTAGTGATTTTAGGGTTGCCCTGAAGAGTAGCATGAATGATCTTTCTTTCATATGGATTCATTGGTTCAAGTCTTACACTCTTCTTTGTTCTAACAACCTTGTCTGCTAACCTATTCGCTAGCTGTTCCAAAGTCTTTTCTCTTTTTGCTCTATAATTCTCAGCATCAACAACTACTCTCTTGTATTTTTCATCATCTTTGTTTACCACAAGACGAGTCAAATATTGGATTGCATCAAGGGTCTGTCCTCTTTTTCCGATGACAGTACCTGAGTCTTTGCCATTGATATCGATATAAATACTATTTTCATTTTCTTCAGCTGTAACTGAAACTTCAATTCCCATTTTTTCAGTCACATCTCTTAAAAAATCTAAAGCAGGAGAATTCTCAACAGTTACTAGATCCTTCGGTTTCTCACTCTTAACATTTTCAAGATTATCAAACTTCTTAACCGAACTTCTCTCTTTAAATTCTCTATGCTCTCTCTTTTCTTTTTTTACAAATTCCTTTTTCGTAGACTCTTTTATTGAGCTACCCTGTACATTTGTGATTGGAGCTTCCTTCACAATTTCTTTAACAGGCTTTTCTTCAGCCTTTGGTGCTGCCTTTTTCTGAACTCTTACTTTGGCAAGTTTTGAACCTATACCGAAAAAGCCTTTTGAAGATTCTTCCAATACAATTACATCAACTTCATCTATCGTAAGTTTTAAATCAATGAGGGCAAGTCTTATTGCTTCGTCTTCGTCCTTCCCCCACTTTTCTGCGTAATCCATATTTAATTTCCCTTCAAATGTATACTTTTATTTCTTGCGATTTCTTCCCGATTGTTCTTTCATCTTTTTTCTCAATTTATTCAGTCTAAAGTTGAAACCAATCTGAACTAAAGTTCCTATAAACCAATAAATTGTAAGACCAGCTGGGAAGGATCTGCCCATCCAGACGATCATTACCGGAAAAAGGTACTTCATCATATTCATCATTGGAGCCATTTGGTTATTAACAGAACCTTGCTGACTCTGTGTCTGATTAAAAGAAATAAAAGTTGTTACACCGGCTGCTATTGGAAGAATCCATAAGTCCGGCTGACTTAAATCCATAACCCATAAAAACGATTCATGGATCGCCAATAGCATAGAATCACTGGAAATATAAGCCATTGGATTTCTAAGTAAAGCAAAAAGTCCAAATATAATAGGCATTTGAATAAGCATAGGTAAACATCCGCCCATAGGATTGAACTTTTCCTCTTTATATAATTCCATCATTTTTATATTCAGTGTTTCTTTATCATTTGCGTACTTTTTTTGCAAAGCCTGTATCTTTGGCTGTATATCCGCCATAACAGAAGTAGATTTGATCTGCGCTGCATAAAGCGGATACAGACAACCTTTTACAAATATGGTGAAAATTATTAAAGTAATACCATAGTTATTTAAAAGACTATATATATAACTTAATAACCAACCCAGAGGCACTGCAATAAAACCTATAATTGTTTGCATTAATTTCCTCCGCTACTTTAAAGGATCATAGCCACCGGGATTAAACGGATGACATTTTAAAATCCTTTTAATTCCAAGAAAACTACCCTTTACTGTACCATATTTTTCTACTGCCTGTATAAAATATGCTGAACACGTTGGGTAAAACCGGCATGTCGGCGGAAATAAAGGTGAAATAAATTTCTGATATCCCCTAATAATTCCAATAACTATTTTTTTCAAATAGCACACCTCTTATTCATTTTTAATGAGTCCGGCTTTTTTTAAAAGAAAATTCATCGATTTTTGAACTTCATTGCATTTTACATCTTTTATAGAATTTCTGGCAATCAATATAATATCAAATCCTTCTTTTAATTCGGATTTCATATTTCTAAAACTCTCTTTCATCAGTCTTCTTGCTCTGTTTCTTACTACGCTGTTTCCTACTTTTTTACTAGCCAAAAACCCCAATCGATTATAGCCTAAATTATTCCTTCTACAGAATATTACAACATATTTTCCACCGAAGGAGTTTCCCCTATTATAAATAGCAGAAAAATCTTTTTTATTGCGTAATACATTTTTTTTTAGCATTACATCACCATACAAGAGTGTCTTGGCCAATTTTTAAAACAAAAAGACCACTGTTGCGGTCTCTATGCACTTAACTTCTTTCTTCCTCTTGCTCTTCTTCTTTTCAATACATTTCTACCGTTTTTTGTACTCATTCTTTTTCTAAAACCATGCTCTTTTAATCTCTGTCTTTTCTTTGGCTGATAAGTCTGTTTCATTCTTAAACACCTCCTTGCTTAATTCAATAATTCGGTTTTTCACGCATCTAAATTTCAACGCGTATTACACTTGCATGTTCTATACATGCCATATTATTATACAGTCAGTCCCCCCCTGTGTCAACGTTTTTAACAAGTTTACCAATAATATTACAAAATAAATAAAAAAATTTTTTCGTCAGAATTTGAATAAAAACCTATATGTAGTTGTTCCTGTTTAAATTATGCACAATTTTGTCCACTATATGTGGATAAATTACTAATTGCTGAAAGATCAATATATTAAATTTAACTATTGCCTGTGGATAACTTAATTGTTATTATATATTTAAGAACTTTATATTTCATTTTTAATTGATTAGTTATTCTTTTTTACTAATCATTTTATATTTTAATTCAAGTATAAGGATGTAGATAAATGAGCAATATGAACGAAAAATGGAAAAAAACCTTGGAATTGCTTGCTCCTGAACTAACAGAAGTAAGCTATAATACTTGGTTTTTGCCTATAGTACCTTTAAAAATAGATAAAGAAAACAATAAATTATATCTAAAGCTATTAAATGATATGAACCTGAATATTATGAAAAGCCGATATATGTCTATACTTGAAAACGCTGTAGCTATTGCTTTTTCAAAGAAATATGACATAGAACTAACTCTTGATGATATGGAAGAAGAGGAAACACCTAACTATAAAAATACATATGATGATTCTTTCGTTAAGCGTTTTCCCGATGAATATTATTTTAATCCACGATATAATTTTAATGCCTTTGTAGTAGGTAATAATAACAGATATGCACATGCCGCATCGCTTGCTGTAGCAGAATCCCCTTCCTGTGTGGCCGCTAATCCTTCCGATTCTTATAATCCTCTATTTTTATACGGAGGATCAGGACTGGGGAAAACTCATTTAATGCATGCCATTGGACAATACATACTGATAAATTATCCAAAGCTTAAAGTTCTTTATGTTTCTTCAGAAATGTTTACCAATGAGCTTATCAAAGCTATCGGTGATCGAAAAACACTGGAATTCAGGAATAAATACAGAAATATAGATGTATTGTTAATAGACGATATACAATTTATTGAAGGAAAAGACAGTACACAGGAAGAATTTTTCCATACTTTCAATACGTTATATGAAGCGAATAAACAGATCATTATTTCCAGTGACCGGCCTCCTGCTAAGCTTTTAAATATAGAAGAAAGATTGCGTTCTAGATTCCAATGGAACATGATCGCTGATATACAGCCGGCTGACTATGAAAACAGGGTTGCTATTTTAATGA
>DKLE01000029.1:0-1316 GCA_002455605.1 Firmicutes bacterium UBA6648 | reverse complement strand
GCGGAACTGGAAAACATCACTATTGACGACAACCTAATGGAAGTCATCGCGCTTATTGCGGGAAAAATCAAATCGAATATCCGAGAACTTGAAGGAGCTTTTTCAAGAGTAATTACTTTTTCGAATCTGATGAATAAAGAGATTAATCTTTCTCTTGCAAAAGAAGTATTAAAGGATATTATTTCTAACACAGATGTAATCATCAATCCGGAGGTTATAAAAAAATATGTGTGCAAACATTTCGACATAAAAATTGTCGATATAGAATCCTCTAAGAGAACGAGAGCCCTGGCTTTTCCAAGACAGATTGCCATGTATCTTTGCCGGGAGATGACGGATTTATCCCTTCCTAAGATTGGTGACGCCTTTGGAAAAAGGGATCACACCACTGTTATGCACGGATGTGAAAAAATTACTACTGAAATGAAAATGAATGAATCAGTAAAAGAAGTCGTTGAAGCAATACAAAGAGAGATCAATCAGTGCAGACTATAAATGAAGTTTCCAATTTATGCACAGGAATACACCGATCTCTATATGAAATTATACAAGTTATCAACAAAAAATAAACAACAAAAAAGAGAGTAATATCAATGGCTAGAGGCAGTTATCAACAAATCCACAGCCCCTACTACTAATACTACTAAAATAAATTAAAAAGAATAAAGGAGTTGGCACATGAGATTTACCTGTAATCAGCAAATTTTATCAAAGGCTATAAATACCGTTTCAAAAGCCGTAACTAACAGAACTACTATTCCTATTCTTAAAGGTATTTTGCTTAAAGCTGAAAATAATAAATTAACATTAACTGCATCCGATTTGGATCTAAGCATTGAAAAGATCATAGATGCCCATGTATCGGAAAGAGGAGAAACAGTAGTTTTATCCAGACTATTCGGTGAGATTATAAGAAAGCTTCCAAACGAAGACATTACTATAGAATTAAAAGAAGAAAACAACATAACCATTGAATGCTCATCCTCTCAATTTAACATCGTTTGTTTTCCTGCAGATGAATTTCCTAATATCGGTACGATAGAAGAAAAAAGCAAGCTGGTATTAAATAGAGAACTATTTAAAGAAATGATAAGGAAAACATCCTTCGCCGCAAGCTTAGATGAATCAAAGGGTGTAATTGTCGGTGTGCTTATTGAGCTGGAAGAAAATTATTTAAATATGATTGCTTTAGACGGCTTTAGGATGGCTGTTGTTAAAGAAGAAATGAAAAACCTGGAAGATAAAAGAATTATTATCGCTTCTAAGATCTTATCAGAAATAAGCAAAATTATTTCTGAAGTAGAAGATGAAGATGT
>DKLE01000294.1 GCA_002455605.1 Firmicutes bacterium UBA6648 | reverse complement strand
CCGATATATTTTTTATAAAAATCGTTAATGCTAAAGACACCTGTTCTTCCTTTTCCTTCGACAGTTTCCATCCGATACTTGTTTTCAAATGTCTTAGGAAGCCCTTCATAAGCCTGCTGCATCTGAGCTCCTATTGCTTTATAGATTTCCTCCGGCAGCCAGATACAAAACCCGGGACCAAAATCATGATCCTCTGAAATGTTATCATCAAATCCCAGGCACTCGGAGCCTTCTCCTGCCAACCCTACAGCCACAAATTTCTCATACTCTGGAAATTGATTATGAATCATACTTTTACCATAAGCCTCATAATAAGCCTTTGATAGTTCAAGTCCTGTCATTCTCATATTTTATTAACCCTTTCTTCAATCTCTGCCGCCATAACCTCATAGTCCTTTTTTCTCGTATAATTGCCGATTTTCTCATATACCTGTGCTAAATTCCTGCAAGTAGATGCATAAGAAATATTTTCTCCATAACTGTCTTTTATTAATTCCAACGCCTGTTCAAAATAATTAATTGACAGGATATAATTGCCCAAATGGAAATATAATTCCCCCATGGCACTTAAGGTAGCAGCATAATGGGGATTAAGTCTGCCTGACTGAGCTTTAAAAATCTGTTCTGCCGTAAATAAATTGCGCTCTGCCTCTGCATATCTTTTCTGCTTTAGGTAGATGCATGCCAAGGATGTATAAGTGGTAGCTCTTTCTACGGGAAATTCCGGCAAAGACTCTATGATTTTCAGCGATCTTTCTGCATTTATCTCGGCTTTATCTAACTCCCTAATCTCATCATATACATGACTTATATTGTTATATAAAGCAGCCAGACGATAATCATTGTTTAAACCTGCTCTTTCAAAGATTTCCGCCGCCTGCTCGTATAGCCTTAACGCTTCCGTATTATTTCCTGACGCTGCATAAACACTAGCTAAATTTAAAAGCGTAGTCCCATGCTGTTCCGTATTCTCCATCTTTAACAGCTTGATGGTTTGAATGGCGATACCATATGCGTTCTTACCGGCTTCAAACCGGCTGGTTACTCTGTATATTCCTCCCAATTCATTAGCAATTGCAAGCACTGCCGGAAGATTGGCCTCTTTTTGAGCATCATCCATCCACTTTAAGCAAAGTGTTTCCGCTTCTTTAATATCTCCTTTTTTAAAAGTCGAATCCAATTCATAAAAAAATATATTTAAATCCATATTTATCATCCAATCTGCTGTTTCAGCTCACATTTTGCTTTCTGCATCCTCTATTGAACTATATCCATACATTTTCACCATGGTTTCCTGAACCAGCATAGCAGCATTTTTGCCCGCTGCCCGATTGGCTCTGACATAATCTAAATATAGTCTTAAAGTCTCTTTAGAATACGTCTTCAGTTCCCCTTCCGCATAGGTTTCCACCGATGTAAAACCAGAAGCATCACCTGCTTCAATAGGTCTTCCTGAGCGGCTCAATTTCGGATATTTAGCAGCAATTTCTTTCTCACAGTCTATCATATACCAGGTTATTTCTTTTATCATATTCATGCTCTCCGAATCAATATCAGGCAAATGAGGTTCCAGCTCGCTTTTATAATATTGAGGATCGGTATATTCCATCATATAAGCATACTTTTCCATAATTAAATTTCTTCCCTGTTTTAAAGCGTCTTCCATGTCTTTTGCATAGCTTTTTGTCATGAGGTCATTCCATGCACTAAATTGACTGAACCTCATGATATGGAAGGTATTCCAGTCGTCTTGACAGCTTGCCCTGCCGCCTATGTTGTTAACCCGTTGAAACATATTCCATTCACTTTTAATGATTTCTTCAATGGTCTTTAATCTTTCTTCCTCATCTTTAAATCCAAACATTATTCTTTCCCTCAATTCAAAATCTTTTTTATATATAGTTATATATTACCACCAATTGTTAAACTTGTAACTAGAATAATTAATACAAAAAATAGAAAATCTGCCTTGCCTGATAAAAAAGCAACAACAAATTTTCTACTATTATTGAGATTGATATTTTAATTTATCTTATAGATTTGGGATTAAATATAACGGCTATTATATAACCGAATACAATTGCAACAGCCACTCCTGCCGCAGTATCCTTTACCGCACCTGTTATAGCACCCAGAAATCCATCTTTTGCTCCTTCCATGGCTCCTTTTGCCAAAGAATATCCAAATCCGGGCAGCGGTACTGTAGCTCCGTTCCCTGCAAAATCCACTATCGGCTGATATAAATTTAATCCCTGCAAAATCGCTCCTGCTACAACAAAAATAACTAAGACTCTCGGGGCTGTCAGTTTCGTTGTATCAAGTAAAATTTGACCGATAACACATATGATGCCTCCAATCAAAAAACAATATAAGTAATCCATACCTATTCTCCTTTCTAACAAGTTTCCATGCAAACAGCGTGAGCAATTCCCGGTATCGATTCTCCTTGTCCCGGACTGATGGTTGACAGCAATGCTCCTGTTGAAATTAACAGAATACGTTTCAGCTCTCCCTTTTTCATCCTCTTGTACACATATCCGGTAAAAACGCTTGCAGAACAGCCGCATCCGCTTCCCCCGGCATGGGTGTCCTGTTCTTTTTCATAAATCATTACACCACAGTCATCATAAATATTAATTAAGTCCTTCATAGGCACACCTGCGTCAGCCAATAAATCAATTGCAATTTTTTTTCCGACGTCTCCTAAGTCTCCGCTCAGTACCATGTCATAATCCGAAAGTTGTCTGCCCGTATCTTCCAGATGATTTAAAACAGTATCTACAAAAGCAGGCGCCATAGCTGCACCCATTTGATTGACATCTTTCAAACCTGTATCAATGATCTTTCCCAATGTGCCATGAG
>DKLE01000252.1 GCA_002455605.1 Firmicutes bacterium UBA6648 | reverse complement strand
CGCTCTTCCGATCTGGTACCAGAGTCCGCTCATTGCCGTCTAAGAAAGGATACCCTGTATCATAATTAAATTCTACAAAATTTCCGTTTAAGTCTACTTTTATATTGCTGCTGCTTTGCTTGCTGTCAGCACCTGCATGAGCTGTTACCGCAAAGGTAAGATTCAGCGCCACTGCTAAAATTAAAAGAGTCGTTCTTATAGCCTTCATTATTAAATCCCCTCACAACGAAAAATCTCCGGAATCAGGTGGCTGACTCCAGAGTCTGTTTTATTCTAAGGCTCCTTGTACCTATTGTTCCAATAAGCCGCTCAAATCGGTATTCATTCCTATGGAAAATCGGTTCAGATAATATAGATTTCCCTTAAAGTCACCGGCACCATATCTGGTTCCAAACCCAAATAAGACACCATTTTTTTTCAGAATATCCTTGCCCCATTCCTCATATACACCATAGGGATAAGAAAAACAGTTCACCTCATTGCCCACATTCTCCTGGATAAGCTCAATACTCTTTACGATATCTTGTTCCACCCGCAGATTGTATTGTGCCCGGCATTCAATCAAACCTTTTTGTATTCCGTTTACTTGGAATTTCTTATATTGTCCGTTCAAATCCTGATTATGTAAATTGTATGAATGGCTTTGAATATCAAATACACCGCTTTCATACATTTCCCGCATCTGTTTCCAGTTTAATTTCTTTATTTCGCTTTTACGAGGATTTTCCACACTTCCTACTATGGCAAATACGGTGGCTTTCATTCCTCTCTCTTTCAGTACCGGATAGGCGATGGTATATGCAGATTCATAGCCGTCATCTATAGTAATGATAATAGGTTTTTTCGGCATCTTCATTTTTCCTTCTTTTATTGCCTTTAAATCCTGAGGCAACAATGGCGTATATTTATTATACTCTAAATAGCGCATATCCTCATCAAATTTCGCCATGGTAATGGAGGCTCCGTAATTGCCCTTGGGCAGTTCCTCCTTTATAAAATGATGATACATTAAAATCGGCACATATAAATGCTCCTCCGGTGCTGATTCCTCACTTGCTTCTCCTGCATAACCAACATTGCTAAATGCTGCTGTGATCATTAAGCATAAAACAACTGCAAATACTTTTCTACATCTCATATTCCATTTCTTCCTATCCTTTAAATCTATAGCCCACACCCCAGACAGTCTCGATATACTGAAGATTGTCCATGTCTGACTCTATTTTTTCTCTCAATCTTCGAATGTGCACCGTTACGGTAGAAACATCTCCAATAGCATCCATGCCCCAAATTCTATCAAAAATATGCTCCTTTGAAAAGACTCTATTAGGATTTTCTGCCAAAAATAATAATAAATCATATTCTTTTGCCGGCATAATCTTTTCCTCTCCGCTGACAAATACTCTGCGGCTGTCCTTATCAATCTCCAGTTCACGGATTTTCAGCATCTTATTTTGTCCCGCTTTACTGCCTCCGTTTCCTGTAAGCCTGTCATATCTGGCTATATGACTTTTAACTCTTGCCATTAACTCGTTTGGACTAAAAGGTTTAGTCATATAGTCATCGGCACCTAAGCCCAGCCCTCTGACCTTATCGATATCATCTTTTTTAGCCGATAGGATAATTACCGGTGTATCACTTTGTGCTCTGAATCTTGAACAAAGTTCAAACCCATCAATACCGGGCAGCATGATATCCAGAATCACAAGGGCATATTCATTGTGCAATGCCATATTAAGACCGGTTTCTCCGTCTGAGGCAATATCACACTCATACCCATTTATCTCTAAATAGTCTCTTTCCAGCTCTGCTATGCTCTTATCGTCTTCTATCACTAAAATCCTCATGATAACCTCCATTTCATTATTTATGAACTTCTTAAAGGCAAATAAATGTATACCTCTGTTCCTACATTCTCTTCACTCTTAATCCAAATTTTTCCCCGATGACTCTCTACAATTTGTTTGGAAATTCCTAGTCCCAACCCATTCCCCTTTATATTGCTTCTCGCTGCATCTCCCCTATAAAACCCATCAAAGACCTTATTCTTATCTTTTTCTTTAATCCCTTTTCCCGTATCGCTTATGCATAGGAGGGCACCATTCCTTTCTTTTTCCATGCTGATGGTAATCGTCCCCCCTTCTTTGTTATATTTTATGGCATTTGAAATTAAATTATCAAATACTCGTTTTAGCTTACTTTTATCCCCGACAATAGTCAGTTCCTCCGAAACTATCCGGCTTTCCATTTTCAGGCCCTGTTCCTCGGCCTCTGCTTTATAGCTCTCCGCCAGCTGGCATAAGAACTCTGTAATATTTAAAAATTCAAAGGCGTACTGCATTCTTCCAAGCTCTAGTTCTGCATACTCCGTCATATTATCCACCAATTTTTGAAGAATTATAGCTTTCGTGTAAATAGTATCCAGGTACTTATCCATTTTCTCCGGCGAATTGGCCACGCCGTCCTTAATCCCTTCCAGATACCCTTTGATAGATGTAATAGGTGTTCTCATGTCATGGGAAAGATTGGCCATGAGCATGTTTCTCTCTTCTTTGTTTTTTAATTCCTGATTTTGATTTTCTTTCAGCTTTTTTCGAATTTGGTCAAAAGCATTGCACAGATCATTCAGTTCTTTATCCCTGCAAGCCATTACTTCAAAATTCAAATCTCCTTCCGTAATCTTTTCCGCTGCCTGCTGCAATTGTTTTACAGCCTTTAATATATCTCTGGACAATTTTGCACTGGAAAAGGTACAAGTAATCAAAACCGTACTGATTGCAGTCACAGCCCACAAAACAGCATAAACGGCAAATTTATTCCTGTCATCATGATGTCCCACGAATACACTGCTTCCTAGCCATATCCGTTGAAATCCATCTGGCTCACATACCGAAAAAATAAACAACAACAGCAAGGTAACCAAAATTACCAATGCTGTTGAAATTAATGCCATTAATATAGTTGTTTTTATAAAACGTTCTCTTAACGATTTCATGCTTCCCTACACTTCTTTTCTTTCAAATAAATAATACCCTATGCAGCCGAAAACCAATCCGTATCCCAAGAGCAGCCCGATTTTTGAAATCATGGTCATAAACGGAAGAGTCACTCCAAGCCATAAGTTATGCCACTCCGAATAACCGGTGAACATCAGCCCGCTTGCCTGAGGTACCACGATGCCTAATATATATAATCCGATATATATTATAACGCATATAACAATAGAAAGCGACGGGCTGTTTAGCAATTGATTCAACATTGCTGCAAACAAAACTACAACAATCAGCGGAAATATGTCTAGAAAATAAGCAAAAAAGCTTTCTGCTACACTTGCAGCAGATGCAATACCCGCTCCCCCCATTAATTTCATAGCAGTAGTCAATATAAACAGCACCGCTAAATATATCACTGCCATTATAGTAATGGCCGCAATTTTAGAAGCATATAATTTAAACCGGCTCACCGGTCTCATAAAGGACGCTCGAATCGTACCGTCCTGTACCTCTGATGTAAATAAATCACAAGATGCCATAAATATCATGAGAGGGATGTAAATTTGTATAAAAAATGATAGCATATTCATTGGCATATTAGAAAGCATCAGTGATGTGGAAACCGCTCCTGCTGACGCTTTACCGATTAAATAGTTAACCCCTCCGCTTAAAAGGCAAATAAGTATTTCTATTATAAGTAATACAAAAAATTTCTTTCTTGCAAATATTTTCATTAATTCATTTTGCAGACTTGCAATAAATGTTGTCACCGAACATTCCTCCTGTATCTCTATTAATCTCTCAACTGTAATGAGTTAAATCAGTACTGAGCCTCTCTTATCTTTCACTTTGGATAAAAAATAATCTTCTAATGTGGGATTTAACCGCAAGGCTTCCTCCATCGTTTCAAAGGACAATAGTTCTCCTTCATGGACAATAGCCACCTTATTGCAGGTTTTTTCAATCTCTGGTGCCAGGTGACTGGCAATTAAAAAGGAAGTGCCTTTTTCCTCTGCCATTCTCTTAACAATTTCTCTTATCTCTACCGTCCCTTCTATATCCAGTCCGTTAGTCGGTTCGTCCAAAATTACCAGCTCCGGCTCGGACAGAATAGCCAGAGCCAGTCCTAATCTTTGTTTCATACCTAAAGAAAATCTTCCGCACTTTTCCTTTTGATACTTACTGATTCTTACTACCTCCAGCACATGATCGATTCTGGCATTATCTACATGCGGATAATATCTCGCCATCATTTTTAAATTGTCTCTCGCTGTCATATTCTCAAAAATAGCCGGCCGTTCAATTAATCCCCCTACCTTTTTTAGTGTTGTTTCCACATCCATCTCTACATCATTTCCAAATATAGTCACACTTTTTTCGCTGCCATGAGTCAGCCCCATAATGGTTTTCATAATAGTGGTTTTACCGGATCCGTTTGGTCCAAGAAGTCCCACAACATCACCCTTCTCCATAGAGAAATTTATGTTTTTTACGCCTCTTCCATTTTTGTAAAGCTTCGTCAGCTGATTCACTTCAAGTATTTTTTCCATACCTACGTCCCCTTCTAAAATTTTGAATCATACCCAAAGCATGGCAGGCCTGCAATCAGACCCGCCTGCTTGAATCTTTAATCCATTTAGTTTCTTTTGGTTTTGCCTTCTGTATCAAATGCTTCAATTTTCGTTGTTCCGTAATCGGACACTGTATAACTGATTTTCATAGTAATCGTATGCTTCTTTCCGCTTTCATCTACGCCTGACATAGAAGCCTCCAATTCATTTGCAACAATTTTGCCTTCCTTATCCAGCGTGAAATGGCAGGATGCATTATCGATATATGGATCGGAACCCAGCATTTTCATGATATTCTGTTCTGTCAAAGAATTCATCTGTACATTCTTTGCATATGCGTCATAAGTCTTATAGTAATCATAAGTTCCGTCAGCTTTTACGTAAACGATCCCCTTATTATTTTTGGAGCTTAAGATATCCGTATATTTATCGTAAAAATCCTCATTTGCTTTTTCCACTTCTTCATTCCACTCATTATACATTTCTTCTGTCAGTTCCTTACCGGTCTGTTCTTTATAAAAAGCGGCGAAGGCTTTTTGATAATCCTGATATTCTACAGAGCTGTACTGTGAATAATCCTGATTGTTTGCTGCCGTAAAAATAAGCGATATGCCTGCATTGACCACTTCCGGAATCTGACTGCCTGAAACGTTGACGGAATAATTTCTATTGTCTCCGTCCTTAGAAGTCAACACAAAGTTATTCTTTAAATCGCCTACCATAGTGTCGGCAAACAGTTCGGCAAATCTTATACCCTTTTTCATTGTAGGATCGCTCATATCCGGTCTGATAGAGTCCGAGCTTTCATATTCATAGTAAGAATCCGGCTCAGATGTAGGATAGTAAGAAATTTTCTTTCCGCCCTTTGAAATCTGTAAGCTTTCATCCTTATTGTCCTGATTGCTGAATTTCTCTTCACTTACTGTTCGGATATAATAATCATCTCCGTTCAGTTTAAAGTTTCCATTTACAGCTGCCATCTCTTCCCCGTCAATTAAGATGGACATTTTCCCATCTGCTGTAAAATTGTCCTGATAGAAAACCAGATCTTTTACCGCATCCTTATAATTGGTATACCCTCTGGCATTATCATAATTAGCGTATACTGCCGAAGTCAGCACAAACATTCCCACTAACAGACAAGTGGCTGTTACGGCATGTTTTCTTCCTTTAAAATTTAATTTCTTCATCCCAATACCTCCTATTGTTTTTTCCCTATAATCTCTAAACCCTGATGCTAAGTCTGAAATCTTATCACCTTTTGACAATACTTATTCTAAAGTACAATTTTTAATATTATATAACTAAATTATTAACGGTTTATTAACATTTATAAAATTATATATTAAAGTATATAGGTAGAAAACGGGCAGGCCTGCAATCAGACCTGCCTGTCCAAAATGCATCAGCTCATTCTAATTTTCTTTTGTTTTTCCTGTAGTATCAAATGCTTCAATTTTTGTTGCACCATAATCCAATACTTTATAATTTACCTTCATAGTAATCGTATGCTTTGTTCCTTTGCTGTCCACTCCTGTCATAGAAGCTTCTGATTGCTCTGTAAGCAATTTTCCATTTTTATCCAAAGTAAAACTATTAAATGCACGATCAATATATGGATCGGAACCCAGCATAGCCATCATATTCTTTGCTGTATCATTGCCTAGCTGAACAGCCTTTTCATATTCCGCATAAGTCTTGTAATATGTGTACGAGCCATCCGCTTTTACATATACAATACCTTTGTTGTTCTTCTCTTGTAAAATATTATCATATTTTTCGCTGAAGTCTTCTACCACCTGATTATATTCAGCATCACTCTCGCTATAGGAAGTCTCTGTTACCTTTTTGCCGGTCTGTTCCTCAAAATAAGCATCGAAAGCTTTTTCATAATTTTCATAAGTCACATAGGAAACCGCTGAAGTGTCTGCCGTATTAGACGCAGTAAACACCAAGGATAAACCCGCGTGTACTATCTCCGGAATTTGGCTTCCTGACACATCTACCGAATAGGTTCTGTTGTCTCCTTCTTTAGATGTCAGTACAAAATTATTCTTTAGATCGCCTACCATGGCATCCGCAAACAATTCTACAAATCTTATGCCTTTTTTCACAGCAGGCTCGCTCATGTCCGGTCTGAAGCCTTCGGCATTTTCGCTTATCCAGTAAGAATTTGTTTCCGGATAATAGTAATATAGCTTCCCGCCTTGATGAATCTGTATATTCTCGTACTGTTTACCTTTCCCGCTTAATTCTTCCTCCATTGCTGTACGGATATAATAATCTTTCCCATCCACTTTGAAAGTAGCTTTTGTGGCTGCCACCTTTTCACCGTCAACAAATATAGACATATCCCCTTCTGCTGAAAAGTTATCTTCATAAAGAATCAAATCTTTTACGGCCTCTTTGTAATTCGTATAACCTCTTGCATTGTCATAATTGGCGTATACCGAAGAAGTCAGCACAAACATTCCCGCCAGCAGGCAAACAGCTGTTACTGCATGTTTTTTGCCCTTAAAATTAATTTTTTTCATCCCAATACCTCCATCGTCGTTTTATCTTTCAGTCTCTAAATTTCTGATACCTGACGTAAGTCTTTTTAAACTGTCTTTTGGTATCTCTTGACAATACCTATTGTAATTCACAATCTTAAACATTGTATATCTAAATTATTAACGGTTTATTAACATTTATTTCTTATTCCTGCAATATTAAAAATGCTGAAAAATCCAATTAGATTACGGGCTTCTAATCTATTTTTCAGCATTCTATTCTCTTTTATACCTCTAGCATAAAGTATTATAAAATCAAAGAGTATTATATTTTTTGCAAAGTTCAATAACCTCTTGATAGACTTCTTTATAACTTCTCTGCTTTTCTAAACAAACCCTTCGTATATCCTCATATTCCGGATAGAAATAGACTTGTCCTCCATCGTCGCACACTTTCACATCCATGCTTCCGTAAGGTGTATCTATTTTTTTAATTTCACGGTTTAGAATTGTTCTTTCAATCAATGTTCTCCGAATTCCCAAGGTGGTTGTCTGCTGAAAAATAATTTTCTGCATAGAATGGATTTGTTCCGATCTGCATAAAACCTGAAGCATATAAGCCGGTCTGTTTTTCTTCATATATATAGGAGTATACCAGACGTCTGCCGCACCGGCCTGATATAAGCACTCTAAAGCCAAGCCCATTGCTTCTCCGCTGCAGTCATCCAGATTGGTTTCCAGCTTCCACAGAGTATCTGTTTTTTCTGTTGAGACCATATTCCTTTCATTTTCAAAAACCTCTTCAAGGATCATTGCTCGGAGAATATTAGCATTTCTAAACTCTTTTTTTCCTGCTCCTATGCCGATTTTTTTAATGATATAATTCTCGGGTAGTTTTCCCCCGCTGTTTAGAGCTGCTGCAATAGCTGCTCCGGTAGGTGTAACCATTTCCCCTTCATTATGGGTTATTTTCAATTTTAAGGCATATTGGGCTGCTATATTGGCCGTTGCCGGAACAGGAACAGGAATGCTTCCATGTTGACACGAAACAAACCCATGCCCTTCGTACAAAGGAGAAAGGATTACTTGATCGATCCCAAGATTCTCCATACATATTGCCACACTGAGGATATCCACGATGGAATCAATGGCTCCAACTTCGTGGAAATGAACCTCTTCTTTTGAAATTCCATGAGCCTTGACCTCTGCTTCAGCAACGATATCAAAAATTTTTCTGGACAAGGCCTTCACTTTTTCACTGGCTTTCATTGTATCGATGATAGTGTAAATATCACTTATATTTCGATGTTCATGTTGATGATGATTTTCGTGCCCATGTTGATGATGATGTCCGTGTTCATGCTGATGGTGTTCATGATCATGATGGTGATGCTGTTCATGTCCAAAATGTTCATGGTCTTTGTGTTCATGGCTATGATCTTCTTCCAGATATACATCAAAATCATAGGCATCAATACCGCATTTCTTTGTTCTTCCAAAATGGAGATGATATCCTTCCAGGTTCAAACTTTCAAGAGTGCTTTCCAGCACCTTTTGATCCGCTCCCAGATCCAACAGGGCTCCCACTGTCATATCTCCGCTTATACCGGAATAACACTCCAAGTACAATATTTTGCTCATCTTGCTCTCCTACTTGCTTTCTATTTTTAGTCAGATATATCCGGTATCAATTCCACATAAATCTGATCATACTGTTCCCTCAGTTCTTTTTTTATCTTGCTATGTGCTTTCTTAAGCTGATTCTGGCTAATAAAATCACTTTCACTGTGGATATAGATTTCCACCCAGGCCTTTCTTCCCGTTTGAATCACGTCGAGGAAGCTCACCGAGTACGGATAGTTCTCCAAATGCTTATTAACCACCATTCGGATGTTTTCCATAATTTCCTCATTTGGCGCAAAAAGTATGAGATTTTTAATACCCTCTATAACCATTCTGACTGGTTCTGCGATCAGCCATATGGCCATAGTGATTGCCACCATAGGGTCTATATAGGGGATAATCCACCGCAAGTCCGTTTGTTGCAGCAGTAATTGAACAATAAATGCAATTCCTACTCCAAGGCTCCCTATAATATCCATTCTCCACATATAAAGATCGGCTTTAATGGAAGGAGAAGAAAAAATTTTATTGTAATGAATCAGTACCCCGTAAATCAGGATGCAGCCGGCAGATAAAGCCAATTCAAAGGCTGCAACGATCCCCCCGTTTACATGATTTCCCCCTCGCAATATAATATGAACGTTATAAAAAACCAACTGTGCTGTTATGACAATTAAAATGCTGCATTTAATGATAATAAAAAGCGACTCCACTTGAGAAAATCCGTAAGGTCTTTTTTCTGTAACAGGCTTATACAATAGGGGAACCAGCAGAAGAAAAGGTCCTATCATAATTAAGTCCGCAGTATCGTATATGCAGTCCATTAAAATAGAATTGGACCTGGTGATATATGCCATGATCCCCTCTGCTATCATAAAAATAATGCTTCCCGCCATGGATATTTTTAATATTCTTTTTTCAACACTAAGTTTGTCGTTCACAATCTCACTTCCGATTTATTTTGATAGTCTTTTTTTCTTTTCCTTATGAGCTTCAATTCGGATTTTAGCTTCCTC
Organism: Firmicutes bacterium UBA6648; assembly: GCA_002455605.1. GTDB lineage: Bacteria > Bacillota > Clostridia > Peptostreptococcales > Anaerovoracaceae > Aminipila. The sequence continues at coordinate 11,736 of DKLE01000252.1, read as the reverse complement.
ATGCATCTTGATTTCCTCGTCTGTCTGAGGTATATATTCCCGAACTGCCTGAGGTTTTCCGTTTCTTCCCATAGCCACCATGGTAAAGTATGCAGATAAAGCTTTCTGGGGGCCGCTGTTTGATTCTAAATCTTCCACCTCTACATTAACAAAGACCTCCATAGAAGTTCTGCCTACATATACTACTGTTGCAGTGCAAGTAACAAGCGCCCCCACAAATATGGGAAGATGAAACTCCAATTCATCCACTCTTGCTGTCACACAATTGCTCTTGGAATACTTCATTGCCACTGCACCTGCAGCTGTATCCATAAACTTCATAATTTCTCCACCGTGCACATTTCCTGCCACATTTGCTTGATTTGGAAGCATTACTTGGCTCATTACAATCTGTCTGTTATCCATCTTTTGTTACCTCCTGTGTATTACTAATTAAAACCGATAGTGGTAATTTTTCTCTTTTCTTTTGTCATAAGTATAAACTACCGGCGCAACTACGTCAAAATATAATTTATCCGTCAACCTTGCTTCTCTTAAAAACAACGAAAAGGACTGTCCCTTTTAATATTGACAGACTCACTCTCGGGTAAACAATAATATTTTTATCGTCTTCCTACTAGTGCTTCTATCCCCTTTTGAGACAGCCCCCCTGTTATACAAAGTCCATTTTAATCACCCTGCCATTATAGCAATCGGATATTATTAATGCTTAACTCAAAGGATAACCCCAAGAATTGAGCTGCATTGCGGCACATAATCATTCTGGTAAGGAATATTTCAAAATACTCCATTACCGCACTGATTTCCGTATCAATGCTTAATTCCAGCAATATAGACTTTTCTTCCTTATCTACTGTTAAGTGGGTATGATGAACCGCATAATTTACACGATCGTGTATATCCTCCGATAATTTTTCTTCATTTCTGTTTTTATAGCGTACACGGCTTCTTCTTACATCCGATTTATCCGCTAAAATCAACGCAGCTGAAATTGGACTGAAGGCTACCCCCGTGCCTTCATCGTGATTACCTACTGCTCCAATGATATCTGCCAATTCCTCTGCATCAAAATGCATTCTGTCTAAAATTCGAAATGCCATAACAGCTCCGCTTTGAGCGTGGTCATGCCGGTTAATGCAATTTCCGATGTCATGTATATATCCGGCTATTTTAGCAAGTTCAATTGTTCTCTCGTCATAGTCCAGAACAGTGAGTATCTCTGCTGCTCTCGCTGCCACCTTTCCCGCATGAGCAAATCCATGTTCGGTAAAGCCAATTGCTCCCAGCAGATCATTTCCCTTTTTGATATAAGTAGAAATCTCTTCACTGTTTTTAATATCTTCAAAAGTTATCTTTTTCTTATTCATACGAATCCCCTCTTTCTCCTTGCTGCCTCTACATCCCACAGCAAACCATTTTTAATCTTTTAAAATCACGTTATTTTATCATGTCCATGTGTTTATTCTATTAAGAAAAAATTAAATTCCTGTTAAGTTTCTTTATTTACAATAGTATACTTTAACAAATATGGCAAAATTCATCTGTTTTAATTGACTTGCCACAAATTTATGTATATGATCGGCTTAATAAAATCAGGAGGTATAAGAATGAATACGATAAGAGTGGCTCAGCTTCAAACTCAGGTTATTTCTGAAAAAAGTCAGGTTTACGAATACCTTTCTTCTTCCTTTAAGAAGATTTGCAGCGAACAAATTGATTTGGTGACTTTACCTGAGATGTTTGCATGTCCCTATAAGACCTCCAGCTTTCCGATTTTTGCAGAAGAAGAGCAAGGACAATTATGGAATATCTGTTCTCAATTGGCAAAGCAGTATCAGGTTTATCTGTCTGCCGGGTCGATTCCTGAAAAAGATCAGGCAGGTAATATATATAATACTGCTTATGTCTTTAATCGTCAAGGCGAGCAAATTGCCAAACACCGCAAAATGCATTTATTTGATATTGATATAAAAGACGGTCAGCGCTTCAAGGAATCTGACACCCTGTCTGCCGGCAGCCAAGCCACCGTTTTTGATACGGAATTCTGCCGAATGGGTCTCTGTATATGCTATGATTTCCGATTTCCTGAGCTCGCCCGTATTATGGTAGATCAAGGGGCAAAAATTTTGCTGGTTCCCGCGGCTTTTAACATGACCACAGGTCCTGCCCATTGGGAAATTATGTTCCGTTCCAGAGCAATAGATAATCAGGTCTATGCAATCGGTACAGCTACAGCCCGGGATTTATCCTCCAAATACATTTCCTGGGGACACAGCATTATAGTCTCCCCTTGGGGTGAGGTTATCAGCCAAATGGATGAAAAAGAAGGCTTCACCATTCAAGAGTTGAACCTGGACACTGTTGAACAAATCCGCGGACAGCTGCCGCTGTTAATGCACAGACGCTCTGACGTATATACTTTATCGGTGCTTTAACAGCTATTTAACCGGCAAATACCGTCCGAATCAAGATCATATAGCCGGCAGTTCCCAGCACCATGCTGAAAATACTGTCTTTCCGTATAAGCTGTGCGGTGATAACAATCCCCACAGAAATTAATTCCGCCAATCCAAAGGGAAAGGATGTTAAATTAATATTCCTGAGACAATAAATGACTAAAATAATCATAATGGAAGCAGGAAGAACCTTGCCAAGATATTCAACCGTTTCCGGCAGTTCTTTCTGACCTCCGAATAAAAGATACGGAATAGCCCTGGTCAGCCAGGTTACCGCAGCAACGACTCCAATGATCCCCGCAAAATAGATTAAATTATTTGACATCCTGTACTCCTCCCATCTGCAGCGTTACTTTATCCTTCATAATAACCAATACAATTAAACTAACGGACAAAGCCGGTAATAGAAAATGGTCTGCTCCGAATAAAAAGTAAAACACAGCTGCACTGATTAATCCGGTGACTGCGGGAATGCGTGAGCCAAACTGCCTCCATTGATTAACACATACCGTAACAAAAAAAGCTGTTGCGGAAAAATCAATCCCTGTCATATCAAAAGTGAGCATTCCTCCTAACAGAGATCCTACGGCACAGCTAACCGTCCACAGCAGATGAGGAAACAAAGCTATATAAAAATCTACTTTCTGCTGGTCTACACCTTCCGGATATTCTAAGTCACATCGAATGGAATAGGTTTCGTCTGTCATTGTCAATACCATATAAGGATACTTCCACCCCATATGCCGAAATTTATTCACATACCCCAGTCCGTAAAAAATATGTCTCGCATTTATGAAAAAAGTCATAGCCGCTATCATATATAACGGTACACCTGAGGTCATAAGGGATATCATAACAATCTGCATGGATCCGGCGTAAATAAAAAAACCGCAGAGAACCGACCAGACCACCGAATAGCCTGCATCATTCAGTAAGATACCAAAGGCGATCCCAACAAATATGTACTCGAACATGATTGGTATTATTTTTTGCAGTGTAAAACGAAAATTGTTCAAAATAGACAGCCTCCTAGCTTGTAACTTTTTGTATAAAAATAATATTAGCACATAAAAAATCACCACACAATTAAATAATTGTGTGGCATACAAAATATATACTATTTACTCTTACAAGGAAGCCAACAGCTTTTTTATAATCTTTAATCCCTTTTCTAATTCTTCTATAGTGTGGGTTCCGCACACCGCTATTCTCACTGCCCTTTCGGGAACTGTATTTCCCACTGCAAACCGCTCTGCGGCGTAAACCTGAACCCCATGCTTTAATGCCAGAGCTTCAAATTCATTTCCGCTTATTTTGCCGGGAAGCAGCAGCCAGCGAAAAATCCCGGTATTCTCTCCCCGGCACTCATAGCCGGATAAATACTGATTAACCTTCTCATTTCTGAGGATGTTTTGCCTTCTGTGCATCGTCAGCACATTTTCTGCTTGTCCTGAAACGATCAGGCGGGCTGCCAAATTGACCATCAGCGGTGAAACAGAAATATTCATATTATATAAAGCATTGGAAATTTGATTTTTATACTGCTTTGGTGCTGAAACATAAGCCAGTCTTAATCCTGGGGAAATAGCTTTTGATAAGTTGGCAATATAGATTGTATTTTCCGGTGCAAAGGCTGCGATAGTTTCTTGTATTCCACTCATTAAATGATAAGTGCCGTCTTCGATGACAACCAAATCCATCTTGCAGGCTATTTTTGCCAGCTGCTTTCTCGCTTTAACCGGCATCGTATAGGTGGTGGGATTCTGATGATCCGGTATTAGATAAAGGCCTTTTAAATTATTATTTTTACAGGCATAAAGCAAAGCTTCCCTGTTTAATTCTTCATTTTTCTGTTTATCCATAAAATGAATAGGCACTAATTGAATGCCCAGCATATTAGCGGCAGATTTCATATCCGAATACGCATGAGGTTCCACCCCTATCCGATCACCATATTTAAAAACTCCCATAAAAATAGCAGTGATGGCATTTTGTCCGCCGTTAGCAAATAAAATATTATCCTTTTTCGGGTTAAAACCGCATTTGCTCATCCATAATACCGCAGCATCTTTTTGCCACAGATTATCATCCGGATTAGCATATTGAAATAATTTTTCTGCTTCCGATTCCCGAACTAATCTCTTTAGCTCTTGAAGTACAAGCTTATTAGCCTCAGCATCAGGAACAGTGGTACCCATGGGTATTACATGAGCAGCAATATTTTCAGCCAACAGCCGGGTATTAGATAAGGCATCAAAGGAAACGTAAGTGCCGCTCCCCACAGTAGCACTCAATAACCCTTTTAATTCACAGAGCTTAAAAGCCTTTGAAACAGTGCTTACATTTATATCTAAATAATCGGCCAATTCCCGCTGGGGAGGCAGCTTCGTCCCCGGCAAAAGTGTTCCGTTAACAATATCCTCTTCCAATTGATGGGCTAAAGCCCGGTATAAAACATGCTCTTTCTTATCTATGTGCGGTTTCCATGACATCGGATAATTTTCAAAGGTGTTAAAAGGCATATCTGCACTCCTTTATTTAATCACAATTATTTGATTCATATTTTACTTGGACACTTATAATTATAATAAAAATAGCGCAGATAAAAAACCTAAAACTAAAAATAGTTAAATCTCCATTTCCATGAGTGCCATGCAAAGAGCTTTTCCGTGTTTGTCCTGGGCCAGGGATCTGGTTACTCCTCCCCCTAAGGTTTTATCCAGAACAAAATTCATGGCACAAATGCTGTCTATGTCATATCGAACAACTTCGCCCTTACAAATCTCTCCGAAATATGCCTTTACTCTTTCCGGTGTAATTTTCTCTTTTAACATCGGATAGTCCTTTTCATCATACGGTATCAAAGAGATATTTGAAATATCTCCTTTGTCTCCTGTTCGAGAATGTGCTATGTCTTTTAATTTCATTTTTTACACCTCCTGATATGCAATTTTTATGTCCACAATTTCTCTTGGGACAAAAATCGAACAAATTGAAACGACTTCAGAAACCTTCTTCGTTGCTCCTGCTCCTCCGGCCGGTCCGTTTGTATAAAGAGCTTCCACTTCATTGGCAATTAACTCAGCGTTGTGTTTGTCTTTTGTTCTGCCTGAACATCTGACTCTGATTTCTGAAAAATGATTGGGAGCAAATTGATCGGAAATCTGGCTTTTATACAGTGAGTTATATCCGATAAAATCGCTTCTGTATTCTTCCATCTCAACGCCTATTAACTGTAGGCGTTTTTCGACAATATCCGCAGCCAGCTTAGCCCGATTCATACAATTTAATCCGCCGTAACTGATTTCACCTTCTCCGATAAAGCAATCCTTATAGCCAACACTTACTTTAAGCGTTTCCGGCTTTCCATGGGAGGTAGCATGCGCCGCCTTTACCCGGTCCTTGCCTTCTTCGGTAAAGGTAACATGAGAAAAATCGGCGATCACGTCCGGTGTCATGTACCTTTCCGGATTATGAATCTCATAAAGCATCTGTTCCTTGCAGGTATCCGTGGTTACTATTCCGCCGGAGCCTTCTACCTTAGTTACAATGAACTCTCCGGTTTCGTCAATTTCTATTAACGGAAATCCCAATCTTTCCAGCTTGGGAACATCTTTATATCCGGGATCAGCATAATAGCCTCCGGTTACCTGTCCTCCGCACTCCAGCAGATGACCCACCAAAACAGCCTGACCCATTTGATCCGGATTATCCTCAAGATTCCATCCGAATTCATACACCAGCGGTCCGATAGCAAGTGCCGGGTCTGATACCCTTCCTGTGATAATAATGTCTGCTTTATTGTTGAGTGCTTCGATGATTCCATCCGCTCCGCAGTACACATTAGTGGATAAAATCGACTCTTGGATATCTCCTAAAGGACAGTCCAGTTCCAGTATATTGTTGTCATAATATTTCTTTATGTCGTCAAATATATCATCTCCCGTTACCGCTGCTATTTTCAGCCCAGTCACCCCTAACTCCTTTGCCAGTGCAACTGTTACCTCTGCCGCTGCAAGGGGATTTGCCGCACCCATATTTGTGATTACCTTTATGCTGTTTTTTTTCGCCAAAGGAAGGATTTTTCTCATTCTTGCTTCCAATAGCTGATTGTATCCCTTCTTCGGATCTTTCATTTTATCCTGCTGTCCGATGGCAATAGTTCTTTCAGCAAGGCATTCGAACATAATGTAATCCAGATTTCCTTTTTCCATCAATTCAACTGCCGGTTCAATACGGTCACCGGCATATCCGGCTCCGCTTCCGATTCTAATCTTTTTCATCTCTATATCATCTCCTCATTTATTGCTGACAAAAACATCCTCACGCCAGCCACTATTCATTAAAAAGCAATTACACCAGTTACGGCCGCAACGATTACGACTACTATAGATGCCCCCCAGGCCAAAGGTAGAGTTTTTCTCTGGTGTTCCGCCAGATCCAGTCCTGTAAGACCAGTAAGCAGAAAAGTAGCCCCTGTCAGCGGACTGATCGGGAACCCTAAGGTCATCTGACCTGCTATAGAAGCTCTTGCGATAGCCAGTGGATCGCCTCCCATCATTTCTACAGCCTGAGATAATACAGGAAGTACTCCATAATAATAAGAATCCGGATCGAATACTAAGCTCAGGGGAACCCCTAATACGCCCACCAAAATCGGTATAAAACCGCCCAGAGATGTAGGGATAAAGGTTACAATAGCTTTAGCCAAAGCAGTAAGCATGCCGGAGCCCTGCATGATTCCGATAAAAGAACCTGCCGCAAATAGCATAGACGCCATCATCAGAGCTGCCTTTGCATGCGAATCCACTCTTTCTTTTTGAACTTTAATATCCGGATAATTTATCAGTAATGCCAACGCCGTTCCAATCATAAATACAGCGGCAGGCGGCAGTATTGATTTCAGCATAACTGCAACAGCAGCAATAATTAAAACAATATTGACTGCAAACAGCTTGGGTCTTTTTAATTCCGCCTGTTCTTGGGTTTCTTCATTCTCCAATTCATCCAAATGGATGTTGTTTAACGTATCTCCCAGCCTTCTTTTCTCGGCTCTTCCCAAAAATACCGCAATAATAAGAATTGTAACAAATCCAGCAATCATCGGTATCAGCATGGGATTAAATATACCGTTAATATCAGACTTTAAAGCAGTTATAGCTCTTAAAGTAGGGCCGCCCCACGGAAGCATGTTCATAATACCTGCGCCAAGGGCAACCAGTGTTGCAAGAGTAGTTGCCCTCATGCCTAATTTCTGATATAAAGGCAGCAATGCGGGAATAGCAATTAAAAATGTAACCGCTCCGGAACCATCTAAATGAACAATCGCTGCAAGCAAGAAAGTACCGATACAGATTTTCACTGGATCTTTTCCCACTACTCTTAAAATTCCTTTAACGATAGGATCGAATGTACCTGCATCTGACATGATGCCAAAGAATAGAATAGCAAAAATAAACATTACACCGGTAGGGGCAATATTTTTTAATCCGTCAGTAATAAAAGCTCCCAGCTGGGCCCCTTGGCCTGCAACCAGGCATCCTATAATAGGTACAATAATAAGTGCAAGAAGTGTCTGTAGCTTTTTCGTCATAATTAATGTGAGCATTATGACAATTGTTAAAAATCCAATAAGTGCTAATGACATAACCATTCTCCTTTTCTTTACTAAGTAATACTATTCACAAGTGAATTCCCTTGGCCATTGGCTTTTCATCTTTGTACCATGATATATAGCAATTTGCATGCCAATTGTATTTTCATTGAAAAACCACCCTTTGCCCCTTTTAATAATTAAAAATTTATCAAACTTTTTCTAAAATATTAGAATCTTTATTAATATTTCTTATATAATTATAGTCTTAAGCTATGCACTCTATCCGTTTCTAATATATTAGAAACAAACAGGATGATTTCTAATCCTTTAGAAACCATCCTGTTTGTTACTGATCGTTCAATTTATTATAAAGGGTAGCCAGTGATATTCCCAGCTTCTCAGCAATATATTTTTTATCTTCCACCGTTCCTCCATAAAGCTCCACTGCCTTTTTTATCTGTTCCTTCTCAAATAGTCGTACCGCCTCTGCCAATGGCTTAAAGTGGTAATCACTTTTATTCCAGTCGGCGAGTACCGAAGGAGGCAGACTTGAAACGCCTATTTCATTGTCATGGCAAACTACTGTGCTATATTCCAGTACATTGTTCAATTCCCTTACATTCCCCGGCCAATCATACTTATAAAGAATCATTTTTGCTTCTTCGCTTATGGATAGGTTTCTCTTCTGCTGAATTCCAAGCACTTTGAGATGCTTTTCCACAAGAGGAATAATATCCTCTCTGCGCTCTCTGAGAGGGGGAAGATGCAAAGGGAAAGTTGAAATTCGATAATACAAGTCTTTCCTGAATTTTTTGTCTTCAATATATTTCATTAAGTCTACATTGCAGGCACATATAATTCTTACATCAATGTCAATCTCAGAAGTTCCTCCGACACGTCTTATTTTTCTTTCCTGAATAACCCGAAGCAATTTAGCCTGAAGGTTATAATCCAACTCGGAGACTTCATCTAAAAAAATAGTACCTCTTTCAGCGATTTCAAAAATGCCCGGTTTGCCATTCTTATTTGACCCGGTAAAAGAACCGCCCTCATACCCAAAGAGCTCACTTTCAAGAATGTTTCCGTTAAGAGCGGCACAATTAATTGCTACAAATGGATATTCTTTCCGCAGACTTTCATTATGAATAGACTGTGCATATAATTCTTTGCCGCAACCGCTCTCTCCGTCAATGAGGACAGAAATATCCGATTGAGCAATTTTCTTAGCAGCTTCCACACATTTTATAGAAGCAGAACTTTGACAAATTATATCTTGGAACTCATATCTTGTTCCATTGGTATGTCTCATTCTTTCTTTTAAATCCGCTTGCTTTTTTTCAAGTTCTTTTAACGTGTCCATAATAAATTTGGCATTCTTTAAAAACGTAACCGTTGAAATGCCGCCTTTTAGCTTTCCGTTCTCGAAGATAGGGTAAATATTTGCAAAATATTCTTCCCCCTTCTCTTCCCTAAAGACCACTTCCATTGGCTTTCCTGTTTTTAAAACCTGAGGCATTCTTGCTCCCTTGCGGATTTCAGTCAAAATCAAGCCTTTTACTTCTTCTAAAGGATGACCGATAAAATCACCATACGCATTATTAAAATATACGATCTTATTTTCTTCATTGACTATAAGAACACCTTCATCCATAGCATTTAATATTGTCTCAAATTTTATCATACGGCCGTTCCTCTCTTCCTTTGTTATAATAATAACATTCCGGTACTACAGGTTCAATTACTTATTTTAATTATTGACATATGATTGAAAAGTGTTATGATAAATCTATTGAATGACATATGTCAGAAACATATAAAAGAAAAGGAGTAGTAGCATTATGCCTAGACCACGTAAATTCAGACGAGTTTGCTGTATGCCCGTAACAGAATGCTTTGGCCCTGTTTGCCCTGACGGCAGTCCGCAAAAAGACTTCTCTGCCAATTCTCCCGATAGCTGTCATGTGGTCCAAATGTCTGTGGATGAATATGAAACCATACGCCTCATGGACTTAGAAGACTGTACACAAGAGGAATGCGCTGGACAAATGGGAATCGCCCGCACCACAGTGCAGGGAATTTATAACGATGCCCGAAAGAAATTGGCTGACGCTCTTGTTCATGGTAAATTATTGACTATTACAGGCGGAGATTATATTCTCTGTGAGAATTTTGAAACCAACGGCTGCCCTGGCTGTAAAAAAAGATGCCGTCATCATTGCCATTCAACCATAATTCCTTAAGTTTTTTAATATTTTTAGATAAAAATAAATACAATATGATTAAAGGAGATAAAAAAAATGAGTGATTGTTCAAATGGATGCGGGAGCTGCAGTGCCGACTGTGCTGATCGAACAGCTCCCCAAAGTTTTCTTGAAGAAGTGAATGAACTTAGCAGTGTAAAAAAAGTCATCGGTATTGTCAGCGGAAAAGGCGGTGTGGGAAAATCTCTGGTAACTTCTCTTCTTGCAGTTATGATGAATAGGCGGGACTACACCACTGCAATACTTGATGCGGATATCACCGGTCCCTCCATACCAAAGGCCTTTGGCTTAGAAGAAAAAGCAGCGGGAACAGAAGCAGGAATTTTAACGGTTGATACAAAAACCGGCATAAGAACCATGTCTGTCAATTCATTGCTTGAAAATGATACAGACCCTGTAGTTTGGAGAGGTCCTGTGATTGCAGGAACGGTGAAACAATTTTGGACAGAAGTTATTTGGGGCGATGTAGACTTTATGTTTATCGATATGCCTCCCGGAACTGGAGATGTACCTTTGACCGTATTCCAATCCATTCCTGTGGATGGAATTGTCATCGTTACTTCCCCTCAGGAATTGGTTTCTATGATCGTAGGCAAAGCGGTAAAAATGGCTCAACTAATGAATATCCCTATCCTTGGGATCGTTGAAAATATGTCCTATTTTTCATGTCCGGACTGCGGCAAAAAATACTCTGTTTTCGGAGAAAGCCACATCGATGAAGTCGCTAAACAATATAACATAGAAAATGTTTCCAGGCTTCCTATCAACCCTAAGCTTGCGGCTGCCGTCGATAAAGGGATGATTGAATTATTTGACGGAACCTGGCTGGACGGTCTGGCAGATTTGATTGAAAATACTTTAAATGTGAAGCTGGCGGTTCCTTATGAAAACGGACAGATCTTCCAGCACTTCGGTCATACGGAACAATTTGAGATATTAGAAATTCGTCAAGGAGAGATTGTCAGCAAGGATATTATAACGCCTGATTGCGGCGGACACAGCGAACTGGCAGGCTTTCTTGCGGATAACCAAGTCTCCGTACTAATTTGCGGAGGAATCGGAGGCGGTGCCATCTCCGCTTTATCTGAGGCCGGTATAAAAGTGCTTGCCGGAAATTCCGGTGATATTGACCAACTGGTGGATTTATTTTTAAAAGACGGACTGCAATCTACAGAAAAGGCTACTTGTGATCATCACAGCCATGACCATAGTGAAGAAAGCTGCCAATGCGGCAGCAGCGGCCACGGATGCGGCGGCAGCTGTCATTGAGAACTTAGCCGATAAAATTTGTTATAAGGTAAGCTAAAAGCCCGGCAAAGCGGAACATTCCCCCTTGCCAGGCTTTTAACATGCTGAGTATTATACTATTTTTAAATTGTGCTATTTGTAGATTGGCTCTACAATCTTATCCCAAACTCTTATT
>DKLE01000258.1 GCA_002455605.1 Firmicutes bacterium UBA6648 | reverse complement strand
AAAGCTTTTCATTTTATCTAGACCATTAAACACTAATCGTTTCCCCTTACTAATATGTAAAATTATAACTTGTGCTATTATATTACATTTAATTAGGTAAAAACAACATATTCTGTAAAAAACAGGCATAAAATCTGTCCATATATCAAAAAAAGGTCTTTTTTCTGTATCAATACCAAATACCTATTGATTTCTGAAGTTCAGTTCATTAACAACCTGGCTTATAAGTTGCACAGAATCGTTATCTGGAATAAAGACTCCAAAATTTAGGGACAAAACTAATTGAAAATTTATCAGCTTCATCGTATGATTACCTCGGTTAAATTGTTCGGTTTGCAACTACAATGATACCAAAAAAGCGGCTTCTTCGGAAGTCGCTTTTACTCTTTTATTCAAATTTCAATGTTTTGTTAGTTCAATAATGATCCTTATTTCTGATTTTGATAAAACTCACTTTGATAACAAGAGAATCTCATAAGAACCTCTACCATCTTATCAATCTCTTCTCTGGTATTATACATTGCAAGGGAAGGGCGCACTGTCCCTTCTAAACCCATCTGTCTCAGAATCGGCTGAGCACAGTGATGACCTGAACGTACAGCAATTCCCTCTGCATTTAGGGCTTGACCTATTTTTTCATTGTCCAGCCCTTGTATAATAAACGATAAGACACTTGTTTTTTCTTTCGCATTTCCAATTAGCTTTAATCCGGGTACTTTCAGCATTTCTTTCATGGCATATTCTAATAAAGAATGTTCATACGACCAAATGTTATCTATTCCAATTTGGGCTATATAGTCTATGGCTTTGCCAAGAGCTATTGCATCTGCTATATTTCCCGTTCCTGCCTCAAACCGATGCGGTGCAGACTGATATTGTGTTTTTTCAAAAGTAACATCCTTTATCATGTTGCCCCCTCCATGGTAAGGTATCATTTCATTCAAGATATCCAGTTTACCATATAGGACACCAAGACCGGTAGGCCCATAAACCTTATGCCCCGAAAAGACATAGAAATCAGCGTCTAATGCTTGCAGATCCACTTTCAAGTGAGATACAGCCTGTGCTCCATCAATTATCACTTTTGCTCCAAACTGGTGAGCAGTCCCAATCATTTTTTCCACTGGCATAATTGTTCCAAGTGCGTTGGATACATGGGCTAAAGATACAATCTTCGTTCTTGAGCCCAGCATTTGATTGTATTCACTTAAATTAACCTGACCTGTCCCATCAATAGGAATTACACGAAGATGAGCTCCTTTTTCAGCACATAAAATCTGCCACGGAACAATATTTGCGTGATGTTCAAGACAGGAAACCAATACTTCATCTCCTTCACTGAGATTTGCTTTGGCATAGGTCTGTGCTATGAGATTGATGGCTTCGGTTGTTCCCCGAACAAAGACAATTTCTGATGCAGTCTTTGCATTTAAAAAAGAGCGTATCTTTTCCCGTGCTTCTTCATAGGCATCGGTAGCACGGGCAGCCATTGTATGGGCACCTCTATGAATGTTAGAATTTTCATGTTCATAGAAATAGGTAAGCCGGTCGATAACACATTTAGGTTTTTGGGTTGTTGCAGCATTATCTAGCCAAATCAGTTCTTTCCCTCCAACCTTTTCTGACAGAATAGGGAACTCTCCTCGAATTGTTTCTACATCATAGGGGGTTTTGTGAAAATCAGGCAAAGACCACCCTTCAGGTAACAGGTTTACCTGTGAAAGGACAGTGGAAAAAACTCCGTCAATATCTTCCAATGCCGGAGAAAATTGATCCGCGCTTATTCTAAACCCAGGAAAATACTCATTGGCCAGCTTTTCAATCAGCCTTGTATCTGCCATATAGTTTTCATTCAACATTTTTAAATATTCATCCATTCCTGTGTCCTCAATGAGCCATTTCGTATTATTTATGCTCATCGTAATTCCCGATTTCTACATCTTCCAACACGGCAAGGGCATCATCGGCCAGTACCGCCGTTGAACAATAAAGGGATAATAAATAAATACCGATTCCCTTGTTATCTATACCCATAAAACGAACTGAAAGCCCTTTGGATTGCTCACCTTGAAGCCCTGCTTGATATAAACCAATGACTCCCTGTTTCCTTTCTCCTGTTCGCACAAGAAGTATATTAGTTTTGCCCTTATTTCCTTTAGTCTCCCTTTTTCCATCAATAAACAATTTGTCTGTGGGTATAATTGGAACTCCCCTCCAAGTTAGGAAGTGGCTGTCTAATAGATTTACTGTTGCCGGCGGAACTCCGCGTTTTGTACATTCCCTTCCAAATGCAGCAATTGCTTTAGGGTGTGCTAAAAAAAACGAAGGTTCCTTCCAGACTTTTGAAATTAATTCATCCAAATCATCAGGTGTCGGGAATCCGTTTCGGGCTTTAAGTCGCTGAGATTCTGCCACATTATGCAGTAATCCGTATTCTTGATTATTAATAAATTCGCTTTCTTGCCTTTCCAAAACGCTTTCCGTTGCCAGCCGTATCTGTTCATGAATTTGATCATACGGACTGTTATAAATATCCGAAACTCTTGTATTAATATTGATAATTGTGGATATGGAATTTAAAAAATACTCTCTCGGTTGGGTAACATAATCTACAAAGCCTTCTGGAATTTCTTCATTTCCCATGCGATTGCAAAGGATATCCAGAGGGGTATTTCCTTCTGCTACCTTATTCAATCGAAATACACCTGTTTTCAAGGCTTTAAACTCCATCAGCCTGCAAAGCCACCGAGGTGTTATTGATTCAAATTGCGGTGCAGTCTTCACAGCATCCGTAAGCTGATACGCCGCTTTTGCAGATAATGCATTTATATTTTTTATTGACTCTGACATAGGCAGTCTCCTTAGATTATTTTATTTCTATTCTAGTATTTGTAATAATCTAGAAAATACCCATAAAAATACCCTCTTTTTATAAAAAGAGGGCAACACGCTTTATTATTCAGCAGGGAAAATCATAACGCTCCCTATTGATTCAAGTTTAGTAATTGTTATTCTATAATATATGCGCTGACAATCTCTCCATAATAAGCGGTATGAAAATCCCTGTTAGCACCGTGGAAGGACCCGTCAACATCCTTTGGATAAAAGGTATGCTTGTTTTCTTCTGTCACTTCCCGTTCATCTTGCTTCTGCTTGTACACGACCTTGCACTCAAGGGTCAGCGGAAGCTCTTTAATCCCAGGCACAGAAATATTATTGGGTGTTTCAAGTGTTAAGTTAAGTTCTTTGATTTTGTCAGCTGTACGGCCGGATTTTGTCCCGCACGCTCCTAATATGGCTTTATCAAAAGCACCATATGGTATATTGATTGTAAATTCAGGATTTAGATCAAGCTGATGTTTTGTAAAACGATTTTCTCTCACAAAAACAGTAAAAATAGGTTTAGCCCATTCAATTCCCAGTGTCCCCCAGGAAATAGTCATAGCGTTCACTTTGCCATCTGCCTTTGTTGTCAGCAAAACGCCTGTTTTAACTGCTTTCATAATCTCATTGGCATAATCAAATACCTCAATTTCTTTTTTCATAATAAGACCTTCCTTTGAAACTTCACTGTATCTAGAATATACGAATATACAATTAATAACAACAATAAAAGAAAAAACTTAAGCTACAAGACTTCAGTCCTTTTCCCTTTCGCCGTGTTTTCAAGCACACGAAACTGCACCATCTCGCGAACCAGGTCATAGGGTATAGGCTTATCATTGGGAAATTGCACTGTTCCTTTGGAATACTTATATCCTGACAAACGAGAAGTAAAGGCTTCAATTGCGCTGGGAGCAGGATGAAACCCAATATGCCGCTTTTGCGCCGAAAAATGCACCAGATTCCCTCTAAGTACAAAGGTAGGCATTCCCCATGAAATTTTTTCGGTAATATCCGGCGAACAATCAAGAATAAGTTTCCGCAGCTTTTTCATCCTTTCCTGAATATCTCCATTGTACTCTGCTATATAAGCGTCTACCGTAGTGATCCTCGGTACTTCAGGTATACGCTCGGTGAGAGTCACATGTACCATATCCCCTGGTTGCTTACGGATTTTTTCCCGGATGCTCTTACGCACTCCCAGAATGTGGCAAGGGGTTCCCATTTTCACCACTTGTCCATCATACGGTTCGCCGTCAAATGAAGCATGAACCAGGACTCGGTTCTTTCCGAATTCTGCCTTGACATCAAAAGGAATTTCCACATAAGCCCCATTATGATAAGGCTCTTTAATAATTACTGCATCGAACTCATGACTCTTATTCATATTCTGTCTCCTGAGGCTTCTCCCATAACTGGATACGTTCCTCAAAGCTTACTTCTCTCTCAATCTGATGAAGCATCCACTGATAACCAAATGGATCAATGAACATGGAATTGATCACCCCATAGTCCTTCATTTCAGTAACCGGTTGTATTTCCATACACCCTGCATCCAAAGCAGCCTGGTGAAGGGAAAGTCGGTAACTTCTATGCACTCTATATCAAAGATTCGTTCATATAAATTTAATGCTGCAAGACTGTCCTCCACAATAAAATCTATTTCCACACCAACTGTCATTTTTATTCACCTCCCTATAATACCAAACCAATCCTCTGTCTAAATTAGTTTTTGCTTATCGTGCCCATTATTTTTATTCATTATAACATAAAAAACAGACTGAAAAAAACAGCATTGCATCTTTTTCAGCCTTAGAATCATGGAATAATAGTATAGAAAAGCTTTTATGGCTCTTTACGAATTATATCCGCTTACACGCATAACGAATTCACGTAATCTACGGAAACCTCCATACGACTAGCAGTTTGCTCAACAGTCAGACCACTATCCATAAATCTTTTCACAACAACTGACATATTTTCTCCAACTTCAATAATGTGTTTATCCAAATCATAGAAACGGACAACTCTCTGCCCCCACGAATGTTCTTTAAGAGGATGAACATATTGGACTTCAAATCTGTTCAGCTTGGTTATAAAGGTATCTATGTCATCTTCTTCAAAATATAGTTCTGCAGCATTATTTCCATAGGAAACTTCGTCGGACTTCTTGTGAATAAATTCTTGCCAGCTTTCTGCTGTCTGTAATGCAAAGCCCCCTGTTAATGTAACATTTGCTCCCAAATCTTCCACGACTTCCTGGTCTAATAAATCGTGATAAAATTTCTTTGATTCTTCTATATTTTTTACAGCAATTAATGTACACACATATTTCATCTAAGTCTCCTCCTCATTCTTACGGATATAAAAAAGACATAGTCTCCTGAAGAAGCTACGTCTTTTTTTGGAGCGGAAGACGAGATTCGAACTCGCGACCCTCGCCTTGGCAAGGCGATGCTCTACCCCTGAGCCACTTCCGCATATTTAACTGTTTGCTGACTTGAATTATTTTATCAAAAAAAGGATTTATTTTCAAGTCTTAAATAGATTCTTTTGTGATTTATTTTATAAAAAAATCCTTTAGCAGTTTTACCTCCTAAAGGATTTCGTTTACACGCTATATGGCACTTGCGGCTATTTCTTCCTTGTCCTCTACATGATTCTGCTTGTTATTGCACTCCATAATCATAGTTCTGACTCTGAGCCCTAAATGTTTCATTTCTTCTTTGGACAGTGAAGCAGTTTCAATGGCCGGCAGAACAGTTATTTTAACTTCCGCAGGACGAATCCAAAACCCATTGGCTTCCATTACTTTATAGGAACCGTTGATAGCCACCGGTACTACAGGTACACCTGTTTTTGTTGCAATTTTAAAAGCTCCCTCTTTAAATTCTCCTGCCTCATCTTGCCTGCTTCTTGTGCCTTCCGGAAAAATAATCACGGATCGGCCTTCCTCAATAATTTTTTCAGCCTTTGAAAAGACATTTAAAGATTGTCTTGCATTTCCTCTGTCAATAAACAAACAGTCAAATAATTTCATCCATTTGGATATAAACGGCAAGTGCTCTAAACTGATTTTTGCCACTATTGGGTTTGTCGTTCCTAATTTAGTAATCATCAGAGGAATATCAAAGTTTCCCTGGTGATTGCTGGTAAACAGCACGGCCCTATCCTTGGGAATATTCTCTAAACCTTCTACGTGGCAAGTCACTCCTGCCAGTTTTAATAATTGATTGGCCCAATCCTGAACAACCTGATTAATTTCCGGCAAATCCTCTTCTTTCGGAACACCTTCTGCTCTTCGTTTTTCAAAATATCGCTGTTTTGGATATATGAATATCAAATACAGCCAAAAATATATAAACCATACAATTGTACGCATTTTCTCGCCTCTATTTCATTGAATTTAAAACGGATAATATTTTTCCAGGCAACATCCTGCATTTTTCTTCGGGAATGGATGCAACTGATACTCTAAGGCCCTTTGCCAGCGGTACTAAAAATATGCCTTCTTCCTGGAGCATTTTACTGGCTCCATCCGGATCGGCGCATGGAATTGATGCGAAGAATCCGGCATCAAAAGGAACAATCTTCAGACCTACTTTAGACGCTTCCTCTTCAAAAGCTTTTCCTCTTTTTAACAGTAAATCACAGTAATGCTTTCTTTCCTCATTTACCTTTTCCAGAAGAGTATTGTCCTCATATATCTTGGATAAAACCACCATAGATGCCCTTGTACAGTTAGACCAAGAAGCTCTGGCCGAGAACTGACAGACTCGAACAAATTCTTCGGCGATTTCCTTTATAGGAGTCATGCATATCATAGCTCCGCATCTCATCCCGTATAAAGTAAAAGTTTTAGAGGAGCTATATCCGATTATAGGCAGTATGTTTGCCTGTAAATTCTCTAATTTAGGCAAGAACGCTCTATATTTATCGGGATCGCCGGCAAAATCAATATACGCTACATCTACAAAAAGTGTAACTTTTTTGTCTTCCCCTGCAGCAGTTTTCACGGTATTTATCAGGTTGTCCCAATCTTGAAGGGTTAAAGAATATCCGGTGGGATTATGAGCTGGTGTGTTTATGATTATAACAAGGCTTTCTTGTACGGAAAGAAGTTCATCAACTTTGCGCTCAAATGCTGTTATGTTAAAATTCCCAGCTTCATCAAATAGGCTATAGGTAGTAACCGATCTTCCTATCTCTCCTGCAATCGAGCTGTAAGTCGCCCAGAACCAATCTGAAGTTAATACTTGATCACCGATCTTGGAATAATTGGCTATGGTATTTCTGATTGCACCGGTTCCTCCCGGTGTAGCTACTGCTTCTGTGAAACAGTTGGGCATATACTTTCCAAAGGCTGCTTTTTTTATTGATTTTTTAAAATCTGCAGTGCCGCCGATTGGGGCGTATTCTGCATAATCTTCCGGTGTTAAATTTCTTAAAACTTCCACCACCGAAGATAATACGACCAGTTTTCCGTCATCATCCAGAAGTGCTCCGATAGTTGCATTGGTAACTGCATCCTTTCCTTTTTTTTCTATCATTTCATTAGCTAACCTGCTAATGCCAAAAATTTTATCTTCCGATGGAATGTTCCTTCCATTTTGCTGCGCCATTATAAATTCTTTCATATATCCACCTCACTCATATAAAATTACAAAACATTATACTACAAAGTATGAAAAACTGCAATAAGGCAATAATACAATAAGGAGGTGTAAATTATGCGACATAATATAAAAGAGAAAAAGCCGATTGACCGAGCTGCCATCGCTCTGGTACTTTGTTTCAGCGTTGTTGCCCTTGCTTCAGTTTTTACAGTAAAATCAAGTTTGGACAAAATTAATTTATCAGATAACAATAACATGAATATTTCTCAAAATGACCGATCACAGGATAAAAGTGTAACAAAACAGGTTCCTACTGTAGACAGCAAGGATAATCCGCAATCCAATGTTCAGAAAGAGAACAGTAATTCTTCCAATGCTTCAGCCTGGGTTAAACCGGTAGATGGCCTTATAACATTAAAGTATTCCACAGAAATGCCAATTTATTCGAAAACCCTAAATCAATACATGGTTCATAACGGTGTGGATATCGCCGCTCTGCTTGACTCAAGAGTTCAGGCTGCGGCTGCTGGAACAATAGTGGAAACTTATCAGGATGACCGCCTGGGCTATACGGTCAAAATCAATCACGGAAACGGAT
>DKLE01000259.1:8527-10193 GCA_002455605.1 Firmicutes bacterium UBA6648 | reverse complement strand
TAGACAAATTTGATCCCGGTAAAAATGTTAAGTTTGAAAGCTATGCTTCTCTTCGAATACGAGGAGCAATCGTGGACTTAGCAAGAAAACAGGACTGGGTACCGCGTAACGTGAGAAAATTGGGAAAAGCCATCGATCAGACTTTTTCGGAATTATATTTTGAGCTGGGGAGATACCCCACGGATGAAGAAGTGGCAGAGAAGCTGGATATTACTGTTGAGAGATATCATAAAGCATTAAGTGATACCAACTTATTTAATATTTTATCTCTTGATGCATTGGTAGACGGACTTCAAGAGGAAGGGCAAAACGAGAAGTTTTTAAGGGATCATAATTCTGAAACCATGCCGTCTCATCGCTTGGAACAGAAAGAATTACAATCCATATTAAAAAAATCAATAGAGAGTTTAAGAGAAAATGAGCAAATGGTAGTTTCCTTGTATTACAGAAAGGAACTGAGTATGAAGGAAATTGCTAAAGTGATGGGAATAAGCGAGCCCAGAGTGTCCCAATTACACTCTGCCGCATTAAAAAAATTAAAAGTTAATTTAGAAAGTTACTATATCGTGTAAGAGGAGAAGAAATCATGTTTAAGGGTTTTTATATGGCTGCATCGGGTATGCTTACCCAATCAAGAGTGCTGAACACAATCAGTAACAATATGGCAAATGCATCCACACCGGGATATAAGGGAGATACCCTTGCAACGACAACATTCGGGGATATTTTAATAAACAGAACGGGAAATAAAGATAAAAGTGTATATACACCGCTCAATAACTCTTCAATGATTAAAACAGCAGATGAGCTGGTAACAAATTATAAAGAAGGGGCATTAGAGTTTACAGACAGAAAACTGGATTTTGCAATAAACGGAAATGGATTTTTTCAAATCCAAACAGCAAACGGAGAAAACAAATATACAAGAAACGGCTCTTTAAATATTGATGGTGACGGATATCTGTGCCTTCAGCATATTGGAAGAGTAATGGGGGAAAACGGGCCTATACAATTAGGAACGGATAAAATTAATGTCAGCGAAGAAGGAAATATCACCCACTCAGAAACAGGGGAATCTCTTGGTAAAATCAGACTGGTAAATTTTACTGATTATACCCAGGTTCAAAAAGTAGATGAAGGTATGTTTGAAACGACAAATCCTTTAAATACTGTTGCTATGGAGGGAAGACTGAAGCAGGGAGCTTTAGAACGCTCTAATGTGCAGGCGATGGATGAAATGATGGCTATGATGGCAAGTCAGCGGGCCTTTCAAAGCGCCGGACAGATTGCGAAGGAATACGATCAGTTAATGGGAAAAGCAGTCGAACTGGGAGCTTTATAATAAGGGAGGTTTATTGAATGGATATTTCATTTTATACGGCTGGCGCAGGTGCTAAAGCACAACAATCCAGATTGGATATTATTGGAAACAATATGGCAAATGCAAATACAACAGCATACAAATCTCAAAATGCGGGATTTGTGGATTTGTTGTACAGTAATATGAGGGAGCCTGCGGAAGCCGCTACACAATTAAAGGTTGGCAGCGGAATTCGTCTTGAAAAAACAGATAGCAATTTTAACAATGGCGGCGTACAGTCTACGGATAACCCAACCGACTATGCTATAAACGGTTCAGGCTTCTTCGCGGTTAAAAATCCTGCTA
>DKLE01000259.1:3790-8439 GCA_002455605.1 Firmicutes bacterium UBA6648 | reverse complement strand
ACACAAGAGACGGTAATTTCAGAAGTTCTCTCAGAAATGACGGAGAGTTTTACCTGGTCACAGCCAACGGTGAATTGGTTCTGGATGAGAATTTTGAAAATATAAAGCTTGATTTATCAGGTAAAGCTGACGGGGAAACAGCAAAAAAACCGGGAGTTTTTGATTTTGAAATAAAAGATGGTATGCTTTTGCAGGGAGATAATTTATTTTCTCCCACTGCTAAAAATGGTGAACCGATATTGCAGGAAGATGCACAACTTCAAACGGGATATTTAGAGCTTTCTAATGTAGAGGTTTCCAGTGAGATGACAAAACTGATTGAAACTCAAAGAGCGTATTCAATGTCTTTAAAAATGGTTCAGACTTCAAACGAGATCGAAGAGGTTATCAATAACCTTAGATAATTAGTTATTTCTTATGTTTAATTGTCTTTTATCAAGCTAGGAGTTGCTGAGATGGGTAGAACACCGCAAACAACTGAAGAGAAAAAGAATGGATTTGAACAAAGGGTTGACAAGTTTTATCAGAAAACCGTAGAGCTTTTCTCGCGGGAGTCTGATGCTGAAAATGTGCAGGAAGAGGAAAATGCACCTGATTTGGATCAAATCGGATATGAAGAAGAACGGATCGGACAGGAAACGGATGAGCCGGAAGAGAGTCTTCATCTTGACGATGAAATGGAAAGCGATCTGGACGAGCTGGACAGTTTATTAAAATCAGATAAGGAGCCATCTAAAATGCCGGAGGCGGAAGAGAATAAGGAAGAAGAGGAAAATCACGTTACCTTTACTTTGTTTTTCTCTGCGGATAAAATGAATGCATATATCAGAGCTCAGGATTATAAGCGTGGCAGGGATGCAGATAACAGTGTACCTACAGATGTGATATATCAGTTATTAAAGGGAGAGAATGTCACCTATGGTATTGATGAAGCAGGTATTGTAGAATATTGTAAAGGAAAGGCTTTTTATAAAGATTTTCAGGTAGCTACAGGATTAAGACCCGTAAAGGGTGAAGACGGCAGAGTAGAATACTTCTTTTCCATGAATGTAAAGAATGCGCCAGTAGAAAAGGATGACGGAACGGTTGATTATAAGGAGCTTGGGCTTATACAAAATGTCAACGCCGGCGATGTGCTGTGCAGAATAACACCGCCTACGGACGGGGTGGATGGAGTCGATGTCTTAGGCAGGCCTGTAAAAGCTACGCCGGGCAAACCCGCAGTGGTAAACAGCGGAAAAGGAGTGAATGTTTCAGAAGATGGTCTGGAATATGTGGCCGCCTGTAATGGCCTCGTTGAGATGAGCCGCGGAACGATTGAGGTAAAGGAACTTTATACGATTGCCGGAGATGTGGGACCCGCTACGGGAAATATTCGGTTTAACGGAAGTGTAAAGGTTATGGGAAGTGTTCTTTCCGATTACGCTATATTTGCCAATGGTGATATTATCGTTAATGGATATGTTGAAGCCAGTATTTTAACAGCAACCGGCAGCATTATGATCAACAATGGTATAAACGGGATGAAAAAAGGATTTCTTAAAGCCGATGGAAATGTTACCGTTAAATTTGCCGAAATGGCAAGGATTGTAGCGGGAGAAAATTTCTATTGCGATTACTGCATTAACTGTGATGTTCGGGCAGTTGACGCTATTATTGCAAAAGGAAAAAGAGGCTCCCTTTTGGGGGGGAATTATATGGCGGGAAAAACCATTGAAGCCAGTGTAATTGGGAGTGACTTAAACATTCCTATGGATCTGCAGCTAATCCCTGATTGGCAGAACATAAGAAATTTAAAAATCCGGCCGGAAGAAAGAATTAAAGAAAATAACCAGATGATGTCACAATATGAAGCGAAAATCTCTAAACTGAAATCTGCTTATGATGCTTTAGACAGTGAGATTACCAGAGCATCTAGAAAAAACAGGCTGGATACGGAAGAGGAAATAGAAGCAAAAAAGAAAAAGGTTTTATTGCTGATGCAGCAAAAATCCGATCTGAGACATGAAATTTCCGAACTGGGAGAAAAGAGAGAAAAGTTAAACCGCATGAATCAATGCGAGGGATGTATGGTCATCGTTAAAAAAATTATACATACAAGCGTGAGAGTGACCATCGGAAGTGCCACATACAGAATTAACGGACATATGGATCAGCAGACCTTCGTGGAAAACAGCGGTATGATTGAGTGGCATAATGTCATACCAAGTTCCGGTTAAGAGACAAATACACCTGAAGAAAAGTCCGTACTTGTGAGTATGGTCATACAAGATACTTTAAAGAGGAGAAAATAATGGGTATAAAGAGCTATGAAGATTTGGACAGTATGCAGCTTGATGCATTGAGGGAAGTAGGAAATATCGGATCAGGGAATGCTGCAACGGCATTATCGGCTACAATAGGCAAACCTGTTAATATTGATGTCCCAACTGTAAAAATCTTAGATATTAATGAAGCCGTAGAAGCTTTGGGCGGTGCAGAAAGGATAGTTGCCGGCATACTTGTTAAACTGGAAGAGGGTATTCATGGAGCGATGATGAGCATTCAGACTTTGGATGTTATCAACCTCATGCTGGAAAGTTTATTGGGAACAACCGTGGAAAGCTATGAAGACTTGGATGAAATGCACATATCCGCAGTCTGCGAGATAGCAAATATTTTAATGGGTTCTTATGTAAATGCTATTTCGGACATGACAGGAATGGCCGTGAATATTTCTGTTCCTGCAATATCAATCAATATGATGGGGGCGCTCATAACCGTTCCTATGGCTACATATTGTTATGAAGCAGATAAAATTATGATGATCGAGGGAAAATTCTCATTTGATGGTGTTATGCACAAACATAATTTATTACTAATACCAGATATAGCTTCATTGACCAAAGTTCTAACAAGATTAGGAGTATATAATGAGTAATATAGCCACAGTAGGTATCGCTGAAATGGGAGTTGTAAAAGGTGATGATAAATTAATCACTTATGCTTTAGGCTCTTGTGTCGGGGTATGCATTTATGATAAGAGTTTAAAAATTGCAGGTATGGTACATATAATGCTGCCGGCAGTTCCTGCGGACGGCAGCGGAAAATCCATATGCAGATATGCAGATTCAGGTATTCCTGCATTGATTAAAAAAATGGAGAGCATCGGTTCCAACCGCAGAGGTATGACTGCTAAAATTGCCGGAGGTGCCAGAATGTTTAATATCCCCGGCGATTCGGTAGTAGGTAACATTGGTGACAGAAATATTGAGGCGGTAAAGAAAACCTTAGCCGGGCTTTCGATTCCTATAATCGGTCAGGATGTAGGTCAGGATTATGCCAGAACCATGTCTTTTCATGCAGAGGACGGGATGGTTACAATCAAAGCCTTTTCAAAAGGAACCAGCACATGGTAAGAAAAAGAGCCAGCTTCTGAGCCAGCTCTTTTTTACGTTAATAAGATTTTCTTTTATTTTCGTTCCGGATATTTTTCTATAATTTTATTAATTACAGCTTCTGAATGAGAAAGAGCGCGGATAAGTATAGGATTATACTTATTCTGAAGCTCCAGTATTTTCTCCAGAGCTATTTCAAAAACATTATCTGTTATTCCATAGAAATCCCGGGAAAATCTGTCAAAGTCAACAGCCAGATTGACCGTCTGGGCTGAAAGGGGAATGTCATTACCTTTCAATCCATGAGGATAACCGGAACCATCCCAGCTTTCGTGATGACTTTGTGCGATATTTATTGTCAACTGCAGAAAATCAGACAACTGAGGATTATTATTAATTTGTAAGATATCAGAGCCTTTTGTGGTATGGCTGTTATAAATAATAGTCTGCTCTTCTGTTAGATTATCTGGATTTTGCAGAATCTCATCAGGAATTGCAATTTTACCGATATCGTGGTAGACAGAAGCACGTATGATAAGTTCAATTTGAGACTCATTCAAATTGACACCACTGGCAGAATTCTTACATAATACTTTAAGAAGAGTACCAGTAAAGAGGGAAATTCTTTTTAGATGGTAGGGACTCTCTATCTGACGTACACTGTATAAATTTCTTAAGGTTTTATTTAAAAACTTATCGTACTCTTTGATGACGTCGATGTTATTAGCGCTGTTGGTAACTAAGCGGTTTAATGCTTTGCCGGGAATTTTAGAGGAGCTGCCGAGAAGCGATAATACTCTTTGTCTGAAGAATTCAGGCTCAAAAGGTTTTGCGATAAAGTCCGAAGCTCCGTATTGGAAAGCTTTTAGGATGTTTTCTTTGGTTGCTTCAGTGCCGGTTAAAACAATAGGCAGCTTTTTTGCTTGCTCCATCGTTTTGATATGCTGCAACACATCGTAACCATCCATACGAGGAAGCGATATATCAATAATAGCCAATTTGATATGATCCATATCGCTCATAAGATATTCTAAGGCTTTGATACCATTATTAGTTTCAATAATGGTATAGGTGTTTTTTAATGCACCAAATATAATGGAACGGTCGAAACTGGAAGAATCGGCAATCAATATTTTTTTATCTGCATCCATAGCTTATCATCCCCCTTGAATGGATAACGGAACTATAACATATCACTTTTACAATAGGATATTCTATTTTTGACGGAGCTTAGAATGGGCAGGGTGTTTGGAATTAATTTTAACCTTGATA
>DKLE01000259.1:0-3712 GCA_002455605.1 Firmicutes bacterium UBA6648 | reverse complement strand
CTTGATACATGCTTTAGTAAGTGCAGAAGTCAGATCCATTCCATATTGATTTTCATAAGAAGAAAGTTTCTTGGATAATTGATCTTGTTCAGTAACCGTATAAAGCGGTTTTGTATGATTCAAAGCGAAAGCCATTACTTCGTAAACACAATCCTGACAAGTACACATGTTAAAGCTCTGCATCACTTCAGCCACCCTTGATTGAATGGCATCTTCAGCTAAATTGCGCAGGACTTTAGCTGTATGATTAACTGTATGCTTCATATGGACGTGCTGTGGTTTTGCATCGGATATAAGAACTGCCGGGGAATCCTCCGGCTGTTTTTCGACTATAACATCCTCTTTTTCTTCCTCATCAAAATCTTCTAAAATATAGAGTTGACTTTTTACTTGATCCAAGGGAACAGGCACGGCATCAGGTTCTGGCTCCTCTTTTTCTGGAACTGATTCTGGAACTGAGTTTAACCCAAATTTTGCCATAAAAGTCGGTGAATAAGGAGGCCTTTCATTTACAGAGCCTTCTTCCTCGGGAAGGGGTTCTTTACCATTTGTTAATTGCTTGTCCAACTCTTTTTGTAAATCAGATTTCACTAAATCGGAAAGAATATCCGACTGGGAGGAGTCCTGCAATTCTACAATAACTTCCTTCCTCGGGGCTTCTAAAGTTGCTCTTTTTTCTGAATCCGCCCTTGAAACCGAAATATTTTCTTCTGAAAGTTCACCGCCACCATTGGTGAGCAGACTTAAAACATGCGCTGTTTTGTTACTTTTCTTGGGCATAATCATAGACCTCCGCGGATTAATTCTTTTACAAAGTTAAAATAATCTATGCACGCATTGGATTTCGGCGCATAATCAAGAAGTCCCAGCCCATGGGCCGGAGCTTCCGCCACAGCAACACTGTTGCGGATAACAGTATCGGCAACTTTAGTGCCCAGCTGAGAAGCGATGGCTTCTGTCATATCAGAAACTTCCTTTGTTAAAGAAGCTCTTTTATTGTATTTGGTCAAAAGGATACAGGTTAAGTTCAGCTTGGGATTATAATACTTCTTTACGTTTTCTATGGTATCTTTTATCTGAGATATTCCCAAGAGGCTTAATATTTCCGGTATCATAGGAATGATTAAATAGTCTGCACAGACATAGGCATTTACCGTCAGTATATTTAAGGCGGGAGGTGTATCAATAATTACATAATCGTAAATATCTTTGATATCCTTTATTGCTTCGGTTAATAAGAATTCTCTGCCTGAGTGATTAAATTCCAATTCGGCTGTGCTCAATAAGATATTCGACGGAATAAAATGACCACAGTCAATAGAACGAATTGCTTCGGTAATTGTAGCCTTACCTTTGAATACATCGTATAAAGTTATTCCTTCTTCGATGTTAATTCCTAAGCTGAAACCTAAACTTCCTTGTGGATCCAAATCAATACCAAGAACTTTGTAACCCATTCTTGCAAGTCCGCTTATCAGTGCGTTGCAGGTAGTTGTTTTTGCAACACCGCCTTTTTGGTTGGTGACTGCTATTACTTTTGCCAATTTTTTTCTCCCCTTATGTATATTTATTATCTTATTTTAACATATTTTATCTTGTTTTTGCTTAATTAATTTTAGCACAGGACGATATATAAGTATATAAATTTTAATATTTTGATGATTGATATATATATAGGAAACAAGAGACAGGGATGTCAAAATAAAGGATAATGATTAGGGAGGAATGATTATGACCAGTATAAACAGCGTTGCATCAAGCAGTACGAAGACTACGGGATATGTTGCCAAAGGATTTTCAGGGCTTGTCAGCGGCATGGAAACAGAAGAAGTTGTTCAAGCTATGACTTCGGATATACAGGCTAAAATCGATAAGCTTAAGCAGCAGCAGCAGAAGTATACCTGGAAGCAGGATGCCTACAGAACAATAATATCTTCGCTGACCAATTTTCAGGACAAGTATTTTTCTTATGCTTCGCCGTCGACTAACTTATTGAGTACAGCACTTTACAATTGCAGCAAAAAAATACCTCAAGGGGCAAATGCCGGAAAGATTTCCGTAACCAAAACAAGTTCTTCAGAAGACGCTGCTTATCAGATAGCAAGTGTTAAGTCTTTAGCAACAAAAGCCAGATATACTGGGACTTGTGGCATAGGAGGAAGCACTGTTTCTACGGGAGATATTAATTTTGGGGATAGAACCACTAACGTGGCAGCAGGAAAGTCAATAGAAATTACTTATGATGACGTAAGATATACTTTGACAATACCTGAATCGGAAGTAACCGAGGGATTTGAAGCCAAGTCAATGGAAAGCCTGCTTACAGAGGCATTAAGACAGACTTATGTAGAGGGAAGCACCACGACAACTTTAGCAGATAAGCTTAGTTTTACTACAAGTGGAGATAAGCTGGTAATGAAAGCCAAGTATAGCGAGGATACCGCTGCTTTTAAAATCAGCGGAGGAGACACAACTGCTTTGGCAGCTCTCGGTTTTTCTGTGGGACAAGCAGGGAGTGCCTCCAATCCTATAGAAGGTGCAAGCGATGTAAATGTTCTGCAGACAGTACCTTTTTCCATAGAAGGAAAGAAGCTGACATTTGATTTAGATGGATTAAGCAAGACTATAAGCTTTGATGCTGCAGATTCTGCAGCTATTATGGCAGAAGCTACGGATGCTGACAAGAGAAATAAAATGGCTGAGCTTATCAACACCAAGCTGGAGGCTGCTTTTGGCACCGGAAAGATTGAAGTTTCTGCTAACGGGGACAAATTAGCGTTTGAAGTGAAGGACTCTACTTCTATTTTAAAAATTACCTCTTCCACAACGGATACTACAGGGGTGAACGGCATATTTGGAATCGAAGACGGCACCACTAACCGGTTGGATAGGACAAAGACCTTGGCTGAACTGGGCTTCACTCCCACTGTTACCGATGCAAGTGACTCCAGTAAGAATATTTATAAGATAACAGTAAATGGCAAGGAATTTGAATTTAAAGGCAATGATGAGCTTTCTTCCGTGCTGAATAAAATCAACAATGATGAAGAAGCCGGCGTGACCATAACTTATCTGAGCAGTACCAATAAATTTGCTATCACAGCGGATGAGTATGGTGCCATGGGTAAAGTCGACATAGCAGACAGTACTACAGGGGGAAATTTAGCGGAAACCTTATTCGGCAGTGCTGCAGCTATCAGTGCGGGTACTACAAAAGGTACGGATTTGGAAATGACTGTTAAATATAATGGGGATACCAATGAAACCACCATTAAAAGAAGTTCCAACTCCGTAAGCCTTGACGGAATAAACTTTAATGTAGAGGGAACCTTCGGATGGACAGGTGAAGGTGAGACTGCTGTCCGGGATACCACAGCCGAAGGGGTTTCCTTCAAAAGCAGTTCAGATACGGATGATACCATCAAGGTTATCAAACAAATGGTAGAGGACTATAACAAAATTATCGATTCTGTAAACGAACTCATATCAACAAAGAGCAGAAAGAGTAATAAACGGGGACAGGCTGTATATGAGCCGCTGACGGATGCCCAGAGAGCAGAAATGACCAGTGATGAAATTCAAAAATGGGAAGAGAAAGCAAAGGAAGGTATCCTGTTTGGAGACAGTACTTTAACTCAATTAGCTTCCAGCTTACGGTTTGCTTTTTCATCCAAAGTCGGAGATTTAGGCTTTGGAAAAGATATCGGAATAA
>DKLE01000257.1 GCA_002455605.1 Firmicutes bacterium UBA6648 | reverse complement strand
TTATGGGTTCTATTTTCCCGCTATAGAAAAATGGCTCTAGTTTAATATCTATACTGACTTTTATGTCTTTTTTAATAATTTCTTTGTTGGAAATCATTAAAATCTGTTCAATTATTTTTTTCAAATCTACAAGGCCGCTTACTCCAGTATCTCTGGACGAAAAATCTAATAAGGTTGCTATAACATGTTCTGCTTCTTTTACTGCATTTTCAACCTGAGCTATTTCTTCTGTATATGCTCCGGCAGCTGTGAAACCTTTATTATAAGTCTTCATTATATAGGCTGCT
Source organism: Firmicutes bacterium UBA6648 (assembly GCA_002455605.1). Taxonomy (GTDB): domain Bacteria; phylum Bacillota; class Clostridia; order Peptostreptococcales; family Anaerovoracaceae; genus Aminipila. The sequence continues at coordinate 9,774 of DKLE01000257.1, read as the reverse complement.
CCTTTTATAACAGCAAGGGGATTCTTTATCTCATGAGCAATAGCCGCAGAAAACTGTCCGATTTCAGCCATTTTTTCAATTTGCTGCAGCTCCGTTTTCATTGCAATACTCTTGGTGATACACTGACTTAGAATGACGATCTCTTTAATTTCACCATTTGCTTCTATAATTGGGTAATATATATTTTTATAGATTTCACTGCCGATAGTTAAGTTTTTTTCAGCAGGCTGCTTTTCTCTTAAAATTTTATCTAAAATACAATATTCACAGATCTCGTTTCGATTTGCTAAGATAGCATAGCATTTATGAATATGTCTATTTTCCTGTAACAGTCTTTCTTCGGATCTTTTGTTTGCAATCCTTACATTTTTATCTGTATCAATAATTACTAAGACACCATCTATAGCATTTAATACTGTGGTTATTTCGTTATTTTTCTGTAAAATGCTTTCAGTATATTTTTGGAGATTATCATTCATATTATTGAAAGCTTCCGATAACTCATTTATTTCAAAAAAGCCTGTATTATATCTTACTCTTCCAAAACCCCCTTCCGAAAGAGTTCTTACCCCTTCTACCAAGGATTTCATGGGGATAGAAAACTCATAATATAAGATTACTACTAATACTATTGCAAGTATGATTCCAATAAGTATTAATTGAGCTAAGGTTTCTCCGTTTATACGATTTTGAGATAAGAATTCTTTTTTATTTATTTCAATAATTACTGTCCAGGGCTGTCCATCTATGCGACAACTGGAGAGCATTTTTTCTTGACCGTGATCGGTAAACTGAAATAGAGATTCTTTTTGTAATAAAGCCTGTTTGAGAATTTGTATTTTTACCGGACTTATAGAGTTATCATCAAAAATATTTTTATTATATAATTCCCCTTGCTTTTCTGCCCTTATCTGATAATCGGGGTGATAAATAATACTGCCGGAATCGGTCAAAAGATAAATTTTACCGGATTCTCCAAGTTTGAATCCTTCTAAAAACCTTTCCTTTAGTTCGTCTATTCCCACATCTGCGCACACTACGCCAAACATGTTATTATTACTATCATATACAGGATGTGAACAGCTTATAGTCCATCCTGTACCTAAATAATCCACATAAGGAGAGGTCCAAACGCTGTCTCGTTCAGGATTATTCTTTTCGTTAGCAATCTGATAAAATGTATCCCCAGTCTGCCAATGATCATCTTTGAATACGCCCACATCATAAAATGGTAAAACTCGTAATAATTCATTTTTAGTGGCTATGTATACCCATTGCAGCATTATTTCGTGTTGTAACACTTTACTAAATATAGGATCCATGTTTTCTGTCATATTTATTTCTTTAATTATTTGTGGGGTCATAGCTATATTATTGGGAGAAAATACCGCACTGTAATTATTCGGACTTCTATTGATGATTTCTTTTCTGACGAGTACGCCATTTTTTACATAATAGGATGCCGTAATTTTGTCAGAAGAGTCCTGAGCCAAAAAATATTCCATCCAGTCTGCCATATTCTCAGTTTTATCTTCTATATTTTTAAGTGAAATAGATATTAATTCTGATTTTTCTGTTACTATTTCTAATAGGCTGGTCTTCGCACTATTTAAGGCGCGTTCTCCGTCTTCGTGCTTTATGGAAAAGGTAAGAATCATTATAGAAGAAATATTAAGTATTATAAATGCCCATAAAATAGTAGTAGTAAATGATCTTGTTTTTCTCATAGTATTCAATCCCCCCGGTATGGCCGCTTTACTTCAAAATAATTGCTATAACTTTTCTAAATTTGTATTTATAATGAATAGATATAAAATAATGTAAATATTATTAAGCGATTGGAGATAACCTCATTGTATTACATTTTAGGATTCAATTACTACTACTATTTAATTTCTTTCAAGAGGCAATAGCTTTACAGACAAAATGCATCAATATGATGTATAATAATATAAAATAAAAAAGTGAGGAATGGATAAACATTGATGAACAAAAATATAGAGTTTGACAAAGAAAAATGTATAGGGTGTTTTATGTGCCGGCAGGTCTGTCCTTTTAATGTGATAGAATTTATTGAGGAAAGACCGGCATTAAATCCTGGAAAGTCATGTTTGCAATGTATGCATTGTGCGGTAGTATGCCCGGCAGAAGCCATAAGCTATAACGGGAAGAATCCGGTGATTGATAAAAGAAATCGGACGCTGCCGGAAGACTTTACGGAGTCCTTAGAATCCCATCTGATGAGCAGAAGATCGTACAGACACTTTACGAATCAGCCTGTAAGCAGAGAAATACTGGAGCATGCCCTTCAGGTAGCCTGTTGGGCCCCAAGTGCTAAAAATCAGCATTTGACAAAATACATAATTGTAGATAAAAAAGAAGTTATTGCTCAAATTATGGAGACTATTTTAGAGTTTGCAAAAGACCATTCTGATTTGGACATCATAGTTAAAGAATATGAAGAAGGAAATAATCCTGTAATGGGTAATGCTCCTACTTTGTTGCTTGCTTATTCTTCTGATAGTGCAATTAATCCAGTCGGTGATGGTACACTAAAGCTTTATACGGCAGAGCTTTTATTGCAGGCCCAGGGAGTGGGAAGCTGCTGGGCGGGGTATTTAACCAGGTTATCCAATAGGATTCCAAAATTAAGGAAGCTGTTTGACCTTCCGGAAGGAAGCAGCTTTATCGGAGCTCTGATGCTGGGATACCCGGAAAAGCTGGAGAATTATGAAAAAATACCGGAGAGGGTAAAGAAACAAGAAATTAAATGGTTATAGAAAGACTTATCCATGTGGATGAATTTAGTGCTTGACTTTTACTCGTAATTAGATAAACTATTTTATAATGGATTAATTTTAAGATGAATTGTAGAATTTATCTTGATAAACGAAATTAAATAAGTGAATTATGGTAAAGAGGAGTAAGAAAGGTTCGCACTTAGCTAAAGCACATAGCTGTTTTAGCATCAGAGAATGGAATCCATAGGCTGTAAGATTTCAAAGAAAGCGTATTCTGAAGGTTGCTTTAACATTCTGTCCAGTTCTTTAGAGCTGCGGACAAACGTTCTGGGTTATTATACAAATTGCAGACAGAATGGAAAACATAATTTGAGTATAAATGAGTGCCGCAGGTGTATAACTGTGCGGAACAAAGGTGGTACCGCGGAATTTTATCCGTCCTTTGGCAAGAAATTGCCCGAAGGGCGGTTTTTTATTTGTTGCTTATGAAAGCACCGTAAATAATTTGAATCTAAAAAGGAGAAAACTTATGGAAAAAAATCTAGCAAAGACTTATAATCCCAAAGATTTTGAGGAAAGAATATATACGAAGTGGGAGGAGACGGGCACCTTTAGAGCAGAAAGAGATGCAGATAAGAAACCTTTTACTATTGTTATGCCGCCTCCTAATATCACAGGACAGCTTCATATGGGTCATGCTTTAGATCATATACTTCAGGATGTGCTGACAAGATGGAAGAGAATGCAGGGCTACAGTGCTTTATGGCTTCCGGGCTCCGATCATGCGAGTATAGCAACGGAGGTAAAGGTTGTTGAAAAAATCAGAGAAGAAGAAGGCATAGAAAAAGAGGACCTGGGAAGAGAAGAGTTCTTAAAGCGTGCTTGGGCGTGGAAAGAAGAATATGGCGGCAGAATCACGAAACAATGCCGAAAGCTTGGAGATTCCTGTGATTGGGATAGAGAACGCTTTACCATGGATGAAGGCTGTAACAAGGCTGTCAATGAAATGTTCGTAAGACTTTATGAGAAAGGACTTATTTACAGAGGAAACCGTCTGATAAACTGGTGCCCTGAATGCGGTACCTCTTTGTCTGACGCAGAGGTTGAGCATGAGGACAAGAATGGAAAGTACTGGTACTTCAGATATCCGGCGGCAGATGGAGGAGAAGGAATTGTAGTGGCTACATCAAGGCCGGAGACTATGTTTGCCGATGAAGCCATTGCGGTTCATCCGGATGATGAAAGATATAAAGAGTTGATTGGTAAGAAAGTAATTCTGCCGATAGTGGGCAAAGAAATTCCTGTTATTGCAGATACGTACCCGGATCCAGAAAAGGGAACCGGTGCAGTAAAAATTACGCCTGCTCATGATCCTAACGATTTTGAAGTAGGTGAAAGACACAACTTAGACAGACCTTCCTGCATCAATGATGATGCTACGATGAACGGTTTGGCCGGAAAGTATGCGGGTATGAACCGTTTTGAATGCAGAAAAGCCTGGGTAGCGGATCTGGAAGAGGCAGGCTTCTTAGTGAAGACTGAAGAGAAGGTTATCCCGTCAGGAGAATGCTACAGATGCCATACGGTTATTGAACCGATGCTTTCTGATCAATGGTTTGTAAAGATGGATGAGCTGGCAAAGCCAGCTATTGAAGTAGCAAAGAACGGCAAGCTGGAGCATGTGCCTGAGCGGTTTGAAAAAATTTATCTTCATTGGCTGGAAAATATCAGAGACTGGTGCATCTCCAGACAATTGTGGTGGGGGCATCGAATTCCAGCCTATTATTGTGAGGAGTGCGGAGAACTGATGGTTGCCAGAACTGCTCCGGATAAATGCTCAAAATGCGGAAGTGAGAGGCTCAGACAGGATGAAGACGTATTGGATACTTGGTTCTCATCCGCTCTATGGCCTTTTTCAACCCTTGGATGGCCGGAAAAAACACCGGATTTAGAGTATTTTTATCCGACGGATGTATTGGTAACCGGCTATGACATCATATTCTTCTGGGTGGTGCGAATGGTATTTTCTGCCCTTGAGACTACAGGGGAAGCTCCGTTTAAATATGTTTATGTTCATGGTCTGGTAAGAGATGCAGAAGGTCGTAAAATGAGTAAATCCTTGGGGAATGGAATTGATCCTCTTGAAGTGATTGATCAATATGGAACGGATGCTTTACGGTTTATGTTGATGACCGGTATTACACCTGGTAACGACATGAGATTTAAGGAAGATAAGCTGGAAGCGGCACGAAATTTTGCTAATAAGCTTTGGAACGCATCTCGATTTGTTATAATGAACCTTCAGGATGAGGACGGAAATTTCAGAGAAATGGCCTGCGATTGCGAAGGTCTGGATAAGCTGGCTCTCAGGGATGAAGATAAATGGATTATAGCAAGAGTAAATGATGCGGTTCAGTATATTACAAATACCATGGAAAAGTTTGACCTTTCATTGGCAGGACAGCGAGCTTATGAAGTGATTTGGAATGAGTATTGCGACTGGTATATTGAATTGGTGAAGGGCAGATTGTATGGTGATGACGAAGAAGACAAGAAGATTGCCAGGTATGTACTGGTAAGGGTTCTGAAAGACATGCTGAAGCTTCTTCATCCGTTTATGCCGTTTATCACAGAAGAAATCTGGAGCTTCTTACCTAAGTCAGATAAAGAGCGGGAGAAGGCAGCGGAAGCAGTAAATTCGGAACATTTCTTAATAAAAGAAAGCTGGCCGGTATTTGATGAAGCTTATACCTATGAAGAGGAGGTAAATAAGCTTGAGATGGCCATGGAAACCATCCGGGCTATCAGAAATATCCGGGCAGAGGCAGAAGCTGCTCCGAGCAGAAAGCTGAGAGCCATCCTTGTTGCTTCCGGTAAAAACCTAGAATATATCCAAGCGGGAGAACGTTATATTAAAGCCCTTGGAAATATTACAGAAATAACCTTTACAGAAAATAAATCAGAAGTTCCGGAAGAGGTTATGTCAGCGGTAATGGGTGCCGTGGAACTGTTCATACCTCTTGACGATCTGCTGGATTATAAAGCTGAATTTGAAAGGCTGACCAAAGAAAAGGCAAGACTGGAAGGAGAAGTAAAAAGAGTTGCATCAAAACTTTCAAATGAGGGCTTTGTAGCGAAGGCACCGGAGAAGGTTATTAGCGAAGAAAAAGAAAAGCAAATTAAGTACGAAGATATGCTTTTAAAAGTAACGGCAAGACTTGCACTTGTAGAGAAAAAGCTGTAGAATATAGTATAATTTAAAAAAATTCGCCCCCATTAGGTTTTAACCTATTGGGGGTATTGTGATTGTTACGGGAGAATAGATGGATAAAGATAATAATACACTTAATAAATTTAAAGAGTTTGAGCGTTTTGGAAGCAGGCTTGGTCTTGAGAGAATGGAAACACTTATGGGCCTTTTAGGTAATCCGGAAAGGGAGCTGAAGTGCATCCATGTAGCCGGAACGAATGGAAAAGGATCCGTTTGTAAGTATATATATGAGGCCTTACAGGAGAACGGATATAAAGCAGGCTTGTTTATATCGCCGTTTCTGGAGATTTTTAATGAAAGAATTGAATTTGATCATCAGCTGATTTCCGATGAGGATCTGGAGAAATGTACAAATCTGGTTCTTGAAAAGGTTGATATAATGATTGCGCAGGGATTCGACTCTCCTACGGAATTCGAAGTGATAACTGCGGTTGCTTTTGTATACTTCCATATCAAGCAAGCAGATTTTGTAGTACTGGAGGTTGGACTGGGAGGAAGAGGAGACTCTACAAATATTATTGAGAAGCCTTTAGCTTGCGTTATAACATCCATTTCCTTTGATCATATGGACAGGCTTGGGAATACTATAGAGGAAATTGCATCAGAAAAAGCCGGAATCATAAAAGAAGGTGTACCTGTTATCATGAATGTACAAGCACCTGAAGCGTCAAAAGTGATAGCAAGAGAGGCTTATCAAAAGAACTGTGTGCTGCACGATGTAAACAAGCTTCGGTATGCTGTAACGGATAAGTCTTTAAATGGATATAAAGTCAATACAAATATCTATGGTACAGACTATTCGGAAGTTGAAATAAGCATGGCGGGAAAACATCAGGTACAAAATGTTTTAACAGCACTGACAGCTTTAGAACTGCTTAGAAAAGCAGAAATCATTAAAATTGAGAGAAGTCGTTTGTATACCGGATTAAAACAGGCAAAGCAAATCGGCCGGTTTGAGATTATGGATACAGAACCTTATGTGATTATAGACGGAGCTCATAATGAAGACGGTGCAGCGGCATTGGCAGGAACAACAGCAGAGCTTCTGTCCGGCAAAAGAATACTTTTGATTACGGGAATGCTTGGGGATAAGGATACGGAAAAAATTCTTAACAGCTTTGGAGAAATTGCCGATGATTTTATTGCTACGGAGCCGGATAATCCCAGAAAGTGGCCTGCAGCAGAACTGGCAAAAGAATTAAAAAGAAGAGGCAAAAATTGTATTACCGTTGAGGACCCTATCAAAGCCTGTAAATATGCGTTGGAGCATAAAAATGAATTTGATGTAATTCTGTTTGCAGGATCTCTTTATTTAATTGGACAAATTAGGGGCATATTAAAATGAAAAGATCTTTAGAGGAGATCTATGAAAAGGTTGGAGGTTTAAAATGTACGACAATAATGAAGTGAGCAGAAAAAAAGTGCTTTTATTCTATAACCCTCATTCGGGAAACGGAATGTTTAAAAACAATTTGGATTTAATTATCGGAAAATTTCAAAGTGCCGGCTTTGTAGTGGTTCCTGTGAGGGCTGCTCAAGGGGAAGTGCTGGATAATATTTTTCAGTTTATTGATCAAAGCCAGTATAATCAGGTTATTGCAGCAGGAGGCGACGGGACTATAAACATTTGCGTGAATTCCATGCTTAAAAATAATATCGAGCTGCCTCTTACGATTATGCCGGCAGGAACTGCCAATGATTTTGCCTATTATTTTGATTTGCCCCATGATATAAATGAAATGCTGGATATTGCATTGGGGGGAAATTTTACTTATGCAGATGTAGGCAAGGTAAACAATAAATACTTTATCAATGTAGCCGCCATGGGTATGTTGGTAGATGTGAGCCAAAAGACGGATCCCAATTTAAAGAATACCTTAGGCGTTATTTCCTATTATTTGAAAGGCTTAACAGAGATAACAAATTTAAGGCCGATTCCTGTAAAGCTGACCAGCAATGAGTTTTCCGCTGAGGAAAAAATGTATTTTATGATCGTCATGAATGGACGATCCGCAGGCGGGTTTAAAAAAATTTCACCGAATTCGGAGATCAATGATGGCTTGCTTGATGTCATGCTGTTTAAAGAAATGCCGATTTTAGAATTCGGACCACTGCTTCTCAGCATATTGCAAGGCAATCATCAGGAAAATAAGAACGTGATTTATTTCAAGACAGACAATTTGTTGATTGAATCAACAGAAGATGTTTCTACTGATGTGGACGGAGAGAAGGGAGAAAAATTTCCCCTTCATTTCTCCGTATTACCAAAGAAGCTAAAGATTTCAACTCTATATCAAGATATGAAGGGGCCTTTCTGGTAAAGACAGTTATAGTGAAAGCGAGTTGGCAGAACTAATTTAGTCTGCCAATTCTTTAAATAGGAGAGGATTTATGGCAAAAGTTTTAGTAGGTATGAGCGGCGGCGTGGATAGCTCAGTATCCGTATATCTTTTGCAGCAGCAGGGATATGAGGTTAGCGGAGTGACGTTGAAGTTGTTTGATAATGAAGATATCGGTATTGAAGACAGAGAAAAAACGTGCTGTTCCTTATCGGATGTACAGGATGCCAGAAGTGTAGCGAGCAAATTAGGCTGCAGGCACTATGTATTTAACTATGGTGAGTGGTTTTTAAAAGATGTGGTGGGAAAGTTTGCAGAAAGCTATAAGGAAGGGAAAACACCCAATCCGTGTATTGATTGCAACCGATATATAAAATTCAGCAGAATGCTGGAGAGAGCTATGTTCCTGGAATTTGATTATATTGCAACGGGACATTACGCCAGGATAGAAAAAGATGAAGCATCCGGCCGGTATCTCTTAAAGAAGGGAGCGGATCTTACAAAAGATCAGAGTTATGTACTCTATACACTGACTCAGGAGGAGTTATCCAAAACCTTATTTCCTTTAGGAAGCATGACAAAGACAGAAATCAGAGAAATAGCGGAAAGGGAAGGCTTTGTCAATGCAAGAAAAAAGGACAGCCAAGATATCTGTTTTGTTAAGGATGGGGATTACGCCGGATTTTTGCAAAATGTTATGGGGGTAACCGCCGAACCGGGGGATTTTGTTGATTCCTCGGGAGAGAAAATCGGTGTACACCAGGGAATTATTCATTATACCGTAGGGCAAAGAAAGGGTTTAGGGCAAACCTTTGGGAAACCAGTCTATGTCTTATCCAAAGATAAAGAGACCAATAGAGTAATGCTGGGAAGTAATGAGGAACTTTTTGCAGTTGGCATGCTGGTAGAGGATATTAATCTAATCTCCATTGCAGAGTTGAAAGAGCCTTTAAGAGTAACTGTCAAAGCCAGGTATTCAATGAAGGAAGTAGGAGCGATGATATATCAGGCTGAAGAGAAAAAAATTAAAGTGGAATTTGATGAAAAACAGCGGGCAATAACTCCGGGACAGGCTGCCGTATTTTATAAGGGTGACGTGGTAGTAGGCGGAGGCACTATTGTTAAAGCTCTTTTTGATTAAATCAGAGATAATAGGAGGTGAAGGCTTTGAGCGGACTGACCTTAAGAATGTCTCAAACGGATGATTATGAGGCATTAAAAAAACTATATATAAAGAATGACCTGGAAGTGGATCCGGATGACCCCATGCCGGAAGGAGTGATTAAAAACTGGAAAATCACTCATGGCAAAGAAGAATACTTAGCGGCAGGCTTGACTTTGGCCCGATATGAAGGAGAATATGTGATTGACGGAATTGCTGTAGAACCGGAATATAGAAAGCTGAAAATTGGAAAAATCCTAT
>DKLE01000291.1 GCA_002455605.1 Firmicutes bacterium UBA6648 | reverse complement strand
TCCGATAACCGAGGCAAATATGCTCATATAAAGAGTAGCAGCCCATGCGGAAATAGGAATCTGATGAATAAAGGTCCAAGGCTTTTCCAGGATAACCAGAGGGAGCGAGAAAAAGCAGCAAAAAAGAAAACTGTAATAAGTAAGAGCAATAGGGTTGATACTGTTACCTTTACTTTTGCTTACAACAGCATAGGCTGCCCAGCATAGGACGGCAGCCAGCATGAAGAGATCTCCTTTATTGAAAGAAAAACTGGTTAAAACCTTTAAGTCAGCAGACGTAATAGTCAGAATTACACCCAGAAAAGAAAGAAGAATTCCTAAAAGCTGCTTCGGCGGAACTTTACTTTTTAGCAGTATGGAGGCAATAATTGTGGTTACAATAGGATTCGCCGCACCAATAACTGACGAATTAATAGCTGTCGTGTATTGAAGTGATGAAAAGAAAAGTATATGATATCCAATCATACCCACGATACCCGTAAAAAGAAAAAATGGTATGTGTTCTTTTTTTAAATAAAACGCTTCTTCACCGAGTTTTTTGTTATGGGCTTTCATTACAAAATACAAAATAATGACCGCGAAGAAAAAACGCAGAAAAGTCAGTGTACAAGGAGGTATATAAGGGACGGCAAATTTTCCGGCAATAAATGCACCGGACCAAAAAAAGGCTGCTAAAACCATAAGAAGATATATTTTGGTATGTTTTGATGATTCGTTCATAATATGTAAAGCTCCTCATTAAATTATATGCTATATTAATTATAATATAAAAAGTAGAATTGTAAAATGTATTTGTAAATGTTAGAATATATTCGTCTTGGATATTGTATTCAAAGGAAAAAGGAATGAGATAGAAATGGAAGAAAAGATAGAAAGAAAACAATATAGCATTGGCATGAGCTGTGCTTTGGGATGTGCCGGCCTATGGGGAGTTTTACCGATTTATTGGCATTCTCTCAGGCCTATTGATTCCATGTTAATCATATTTTATCGAATATTTTTGGTAGGAGTTACAACCTTTCTGGCCGCATGGAAATTGTATGGCAGGGAAAAGCTGTTTGCTCCAATGAAAAATAAAAGATTATTAACTACCTTTATTATGGCTGGAATTTTAATTACGGCTAACTGGAGTATTTACATATGGGCAGTAAATGCAGATTATGTTATTCAAACCTGCATCGGATATTATATTGAGCCTTTAATGGTATGCATTTTCGGAGTTATCTTATTTAAGGAAACATTAAACAAATATAAGATTGCAGCATTAGGGCTGGCTCTGCTTGGGGTTATGGTTATCCTGATTCATTTCAGGGAGCTTCCTCTCATTGCGTTGAGTCTGGCCTTGACTTTTGCCACGTATGCGGCAATAAAGAAAAAATATCAAATGGAAGCACTAATCACTTTATTTTATGAAACTGCTTTTTTAGCTCCTTTTGCACTGATTTTTATCCTTTATTATGAGATGAATGGCAGAGGAGCCTTTAGTATGGCTCAGCCGTATCAAATCGGGCTGCTGGCTCTGGTTGGGATTCTAACAGCATCGCCGTTGGCGTTATTTGCTATGGCTGCAAACAGAATTTCAATGGTATCCTTAGGAATTACAGAATATATATCACCCTCTATTTCTTTAGTAATTGGAATTTTTATGTTTAAAGAGCCTTTTGACAGTATACAATTCCTGGCCTTTGTGATCATATGGATCGGTCTTGCATACTTTACCTACGGCGAAATAAAGGAGTCTAGAAATGGAAGAAAATCATAAACTGGGGGCTTTAAGTGTTGCTCTCATGTATGTGGGAACAATTATGGGTGCCGGATTTGCATCAGGCAGGGAAATATGGCAATTTTTCTGTGTCTTTCAAGACAAAGGGTATATCGGTATTTTCGTAATCGGTATTATGTTTATGGTCATTGGTGTCATGACTAGTAAAATTGCAAGAACCTTAGGAACAAATGATATGGGTAAGGTTATTGTACCGGGAAATAATCCTAAGCTGGTTGAATTTGTCGGATATTTTATGGCCTTGATGCTTTTCACCGTTTTGATTACCATGTCTTCTGCGGGAGGTGCACTGTTCTGTCAGCAATTTGGGCAAAGCAGGATTTTAGGAGGTGCTGTGATCATCCTCTTGGTTATATTAACCGTAATCGGAGGGTTCGATAGGGTTTCAAAGGTCTTTCGATGGATGATGCCCATCCTGGTCATTGCAGTTGTATCGGTTTGCTTAATGGTTATTTTTATGGATTTGCCTCAATCAGAAAAGCAGGCGGAGATTTCCATAAGCCCTTTAACCCCTAATTGGTTTTTATCTGCTATGCAATACATATCTTATAATGTTTTAGCCTTGGTTCCAATTGTGGCTACTGCTTCCGTCAATGCAAAAAGTGATAAGCATGCTTTTTTAGGCACAGCATTGGGTGCGGTATTCTTAGGACTGCTGGCTTTTGTACTGGGCACAGCCCTGTTTACCGATATGGGATTTTCACAGGCGATGGATATGCCGATGCTGGGTTATTCAGCCAAGATTTCAAAAAGTGTTAATCTAGTGTATACTTGTGTACTGCTGTTTGCTATTTATGCATCGGCAACGAGCAATTACTATGGTTTTACCACCAAGATGAAATTCCAGAAACATAGAAGAATTAAGATAATTCTCATTGCATGGGTAGGTTTCCTGTGCGGACTGATAGGTTTTACAAATGTTATTGCATTTATGTTTCCTATAGAAGGTTTCATGGGGTTCGCCATTATTGCAATGGTTATAATAAATTATTTTAAAGTGATAAAAGAAGAAAAGGAAAGACTAAAAGCTGAGTCGGATGAAAATGTTCAAGAGGGAATAGAAGAGGAAGCGTAAAAGATGAAAGATAAGATTAATATAGCTGCAGTAAACTTTAAAACCTCATGGGGAAATAAACAGGACAACCTGGAGCGGATTAAAGACAATCTGATTGAAGCAGCCGGGAAAGGAGCGGAGCTCATCCTGTTTCCGGAGATGGCATTAACAGGCTATGACGATGTGAAAGAAACGCCAAGATCAGAAAAAATGCAGACCAGGCTGGCCGAGCTGATTCCGGGACCCAGTACTTCAGAGCTGGAACAGTTAATTAAAGAATTAGAGGTCAGATCGGA